>CAISYI010000258.1 GCA_903889595.1 uncultured beta proteobacterium | reverse complement strand
GATTCTGGATTGATTTGAAAGCCACTTTTGCCAAGTAGTTGAAAGACGTTTTGTTGACATAACTCAATTTCCTTTTGAGAAGTAGGGGAATCTCCATTTGCAGGCGCATTGACTAGCAGCAAAACTTTTTCTGTTGGAGATGATAGTTTTTCTGTATGAGTGCGACTTTGAGCACATAGATAGACGGTAGGTTTTTGAGGAAGTCTATTCTCTGTAAAAATATTAGTAAACTCACTCTGATAATCATCATCAAAAAAAACATTGTGATGACTAATTGGTAATTGATTTGCAGGAATACTGGCTGACCAAGTTACAGCCGATAAAGAAGATACTGTTGGAATAGGCGGAGTTGCCTTATTTACCTCAGTACCCAATAGGCCGCTGGATAGGGCTGCAATATCACCATTGAAAATAATGGCATCCGCAGAGATGATTTCTCCTGTCTCAAGTTCTACATGAGAGACTTTTTGGTTGATAGATTTTATTTCTTTAACAAGGGCACCATATTGGATCTTAGCCCCTCTTGCTAATGCTAATTGGGCAACTATTTTAGGAAGTTCCGTCATCCCGCCATTGATAGACCATACTCCAGCCATTTCCACATGAGCAATTAGCATCAAGGTTGCAGGAGCTAAAAAAGGAGATGAACCACAGTAGGTCGCATACCGACCGAATAGTTGTTGCAGCCTTGGATCTGGAAAAAATGTTTCAAGTGATTGCCAAAGATTTTTAAAAGGACCAATTCCCATTAAAGTTTTTGTGCCAGACAAACCGAGTTGACTCATCATGCTGGGTAGGGTTGGACGACGAGCCCGAATATAAGGTTTTTCAAGCGATTCATAAACTTTTTGACTAACACGACAAAAGTCTAAAAATAAATCAGCTTGTTTTTTTCCAGAAAAATCTTGAATAGCTTGTGCACTTAATTGTTGATCAGCAAATAAATCGAGTTGATCAGTGCCCCAAAAATGCCTTGCAAGAACAGGCAGCTTTGTAGTGGCAATCAGACTGCTGAAGTCTTCGCCACATTCTTTAAATAACTCTTCAAAAACCCAGCGCATCGTGAAAACAGTTGGGCCAGAATCAATATCCAGATCACCAGCTTGAATGCTTCGAATCTTCCCTCCAGGATGGTTTTCTTTTTCTAAAAGAATAACTTCGTATCCTTGATGTGATAATTTCAAGCAGGCACAAAGGCCAGCGATACCTCCACCAATGATGACGACTTTTTGCTTAGACATACTGCTTTCCTCGCCAAATACCGTTTGGGTTGATTGGCACGAATCTGGTAAACATAGATTCGGTAAAGAACTCACCTTTATAAGCTGTTTGAATAGCCTCTAAATGGGCACCACTGCGTGCATATTGATCCATTGCAACCGTAGATTCCCACATCGTAAATGTCGCTTGTCGCAAATAAGGGGCTTCTCCTACACCGGCTGCAAGAAGGCAACCTGGAGCACGCTCTAAAGATTCTTGCGCTGGTGGGGCTTTACTCCAGAATTCTGAAGCTTTTGAAAACTTGATCGAAGCACGCGTGATTCCTGCAATGGGTCCTTTTGAAGGTGCTTCTTGCGTTACTTGAAGCGTGTTATTTGACCAAGAACCTTTGGACGAATAAGCTTGGAGCATCACGGAGAAGAACTCACTGGAGTGTTTTTTATAATTCTCGATAATGCTAGAAGCATTTAAAAAATCTTGAGCCCGCTCCATAGAATCGAAAACGCAAAGCAAACCTTGCTTGTTGAAACTTGGATTTAAATCAAAGCCCCCATGCTTTCCACAACCAAGTACTTTGACAAATTTAATACCCGGTATATTTTTGAACGGGTATTTACCCATGACGAGGCGAGAGATTCCCCATGGTATTGAGCTTGATGGATAATTCATAAGGCTCAATACAGATGTTTCTTGCATCATAACCTTACTTACAAATCTTCAGTTCCGTTTGGATCAGTAATACCAAAACGGCGCATTTTAATGTAAAGACTTTGACGGGATAAGCCTAGCATTTCTGATGCAGAAACACGATTATTCATCGTTAGTTCAAGCGCGGACATGATGCACATTTTTTCAATCATGTCAGTAGTCTCACTCACAATATCTTTTAAAGGAACGCGTCCGACTAGTTCAGTCAGTTTTGTCGCCGTTTGTTTGAGATCGCTGGATGCTTGGCCACGTTGAGAAACACGTTGGCTGATTTGACGTATATTGAAGCCTATATAGGACTCATGCTCCGTGACAACTTTGACGGCTGAGACTTCTACCTCAATACCGGTTGCATTACCGCTAGGTACGATATTGGTAATGTAATGCTTAATTGAATTTTTATCTTTCAGATTATTTAGGATCACTCTTAAATCGATACTTGCGCGTCCAAGCCAGTTATCAATTGGTTCATCAATTAAATCTCCTGGTTTTTCAACTTGCGTCATTTCAGAAAATGTTTGATTAGCACTGTGGATTTTGCCATTTAGATCTGTAATGACAAATGCATCTGAAGAGAATTGAATCGCACTAATTAACCGCTCATTATTTGGATTGAGTTTAAAGTCTTGAATGATTTCAGATAATAGCGTGACATTAATTAAAAATACAGTTTGATTTTCTTCTCTTAGGAAGTTCACTGTGATTTCAGCTTGTACTGTGTTTTTAACTAATTTCACATTAGCTTTTTTAGGGGTGTTGATATTCCTGGAGTTGTTTAGCAATTCTTGTAATTGACTAAAGTCATTCATATCAATAAATTCTGCCAAGGAGCGTCCAACCATCCTCCGACCCTTATCAGTCATGAGGTTTTGGGCGACAGAATTGGCTTCCATAATTTTGAAAGTACTACCATCGATAATAATATGAGCGTTAACGCTTAGGTCAAAGAGTTGGCGATAACGCGCTTCTGCAAAACGTAGTCGCAGATAATCAGTTTCTATTGCTTGTTGAGCTTCAACTAAGCGTTGTTGAAGGTTTGCTAAATTACGTAAATCGCGTCCGATCCCTAAGATCTTATTATCTTTTTTAAGGTGAAGTACCGAGACCATTAAAGGTAGGTCTGGATTATTGGGGACGCTCAGGTTGATTTGACGCCACTTTTGTGCATTTTCACTCACAGTAGGTGACAAGAGAGACTCTACTTTTTTACGACTTTCTAAGGTCGTACTTTCAAGCCAAGATTTTCCAATCAAATTCTTTAAATGACTAAACCCTGGTGTTTGGGTATTAAATACATTTTCAATAACTCCATCTTGATCCATAACTAATACTGTATCTGCGACGTAACTTACCAATTCAGCGGCTGCATTGGCATCGATCGACTCAATATTGTTTGTAAGACTAGTGGAGGGTGGATTCATTTAATCAACTTAAGTGTAAAAAACTGTTAACAGTTATTGTAATGATTTGTGTACAAAGGGCTCATTAATTTAACCCCACATTCTTTTTGTTACCAACAATGATTTCTGCCATTCTAATTGCTTCGTTTGCGTCAGCTGACTTAATATCTGCATCAATTTCATCAAAAAGTTCAGGATGGCTATTATAAAGTGGCCCACCCACCATAAAAGAAACATTTGGATTCATTGAACGTGCTCTAAGTGACGCAATCATTGCATTTAAATCCTCTAACTGTTCAATGTAACCAATTGAAACCCCGATGACATCAAACCATTGAGAAAATATTAAACTGTTGATTTCTTCAGGAGATAAATTAGGCTCTCCCCAAACGCGCCATCCTGCTTTTCTAAAGAATTCCGCAACGATAAATAACCCCAAGGTATGTTGAGATTTTGGAGCTGGAATCAAAAGGGCGTTTAGGTTTTCAATTGGCATACTAT
>CAISYI010000257.1 GCA_903889595.1 uncultured beta proteobacterium | reverse complement strand
TTTATTATCCATTGGTATCCTTAGCGGATGCAGTACTATCAACCCAAAGACCTCTTATTATCAATTAAGTGCACCTCCGATTACCTCGATACCAACTGCCAATAAGGATATGCGTGTGATGGTGGGACCTGTGTCCCTTCCGGCGCTCATCGATCAGTCTGAACTTGTTGTTCAAGACGGAGCTAATACGGTACAACTCTATCCATACCAACGGTGGGCCGGTTCTCTTAAAAATGATGTGGAGCGAGTAGTTGCTTCAAGTCTTACGCAAGAAATATCTACTCCTCATGTATGGAGTTATTCGCAGAGTTTACAAACACAATTTAATTATCAAGTTTTCCTAGATGTTCAAAGTTTGGAAAATAAACTTGGCAAAGAAGTAGTTCTTGATGTGGTTTGGGCAATTAAGCCAAATAGTAGAAAAGACGAGGCTTCATCTAAAAAGAATGCTATTAAGGCTCCAACAATTAATGGTCGAACAAGAGTTACTGAGCAAGTCTCAACTGAAGGCTTTGAAGCGCTTGTAGAAGCGCAAAGTAAGGCATTTTACAAAGTGAGTTTAGATATTGCTAGGGCAATGCAGTAATCTGCGAATGTAAGATGGTTGTTAAATTGGATTACTAGATTACTTTCGCAGTGTATGGAGCAATTTCAACTAGTTCGGTTCGGTATTAGTTCCTTCAGATACGATTAGGATACGATCATAACTTGCACGTCGTCCATACTTAAGCTGAAGTTGCTTTTGTTGTCGTATTTTTGGGGAGTAGTCTCGCGCCATTAGTTTTTAAACCCAAGAGTATCGTTGATAAATGGAATACCTCCGTATCGCCCTATAAGGTAGCCACGTTCTAAAGCCTCATTTTTTCTAGGACTAAACTCGGATAAGTTAATTAATGAAGAGGCTTGATCTTGATTTTTTTCAACGAACCAAACTTGATCGCGTCTGAATAGATCTGGTGCGTCAAGGAGTGAGGTATCGTGAGTAGTAAAGACCAATTGAGCACCTTTAGTATTGATATCTGATAGATGAAATAGTCTTACTAATTCACGCACTAGTAGGGTATGTAAACTAGTGTCAAGTTCATCAATAATCAAAGTAAGTCCTTTTCTTAGAATATTAAGCACTGGTCCAGCAAGAAATAATAAATTACGCGTGCCGTTAGACTCCTCTAACAAATCAAATACTGCTGTGCCATGTTTGGTCACATGGTGAAAGCGTACTTTGTGCTCTTCAATATTTTCCACTCGTACCTCTGTCTTGCCTACTAGCAAATCAAGGTGAACAGATTGCCCAGGTACAGTGCGAGTTTCAACTTCAATATCAGATAGGCTGAGGTCGGCATTTGTGAGAAAGTTGCAGATATCCTTTCGACCTTGTGCATGCTTGAGCATCTGAATTGAAACCTGTGGACTGAGTTGGGATTGCTCGTTAAAGATAACGAGCTGATTTGAGAACCATTCAAAAACTGGTCGTAAATCAATGCTATTCAATTGCACTGCCATTGAGAGGAATAGTGCATTCGGACGCGTCGCACCTTCCCAAAGGTTTTTGGGCCCTTTTAGGCCTGAACCAAACTCATATATATCCTTTCCAGTATCGATATCAAAGCGCCGCGTAAACCACTTTTGAGGCTTGAAGGCTTTGTAAACAAGTAGATGCTCACCTACTATGCGTTGTGCTGTCATCGCAAAGCCATACTGATAGCGAACACCATCAAGCAGAAATGTGACTTCAAACTCACTTGGTTGGTTGGCGGAATCTGAATCTAGTCGAAATGGTTGTACACCAAATATCTGGCTAGGAGCAATTGCTGTTGCTGACTCGGTCACTACTCCGCGCATATACTGCAAGGCTTTGATGAGGTTCGATTTGCCGCTCGCATTGGCACCGTAGATAACAACACTGCGTAGCACATTGGGTGCCGCACTAATTCCTGTCGCTTGGGTATTTGAGTCCTGCAGGGTCTTGTCCTTAGTGGCCACAAGACTAAGTACTTGTTCGTCGCGAAGACTACAGAAGTTCTTGATACGGAACTCAACTAGCATTTTATTTATCCCTAAGATTTAAAATATACTAATATTATGCATTAAAAAATTAATATTTCAATTTATTTTTAATTTAGGGGCTTTATTCTATAAAAATTAGACAGACTGGTTGGTAGGATTACTCCGCTGTAATTTTAGCTTTTTCTACTACTCGACCATAAACGATTGATTCTTTTTTGAGAAACTCACTAAATTGCTGGATAGTCATTGGGGCTGGCTGGCCGCCTTGCTCACGTAGCTTTTTGACTAATACCGGATCACGTAAAGCTTTCATTATTTCATTATTAATTTTTTGCAAAATAGGCTCCGGAGTATTAGCTGGTGCAAAGAGTCCAAACCAGTTTTCTAACTCATAGGATTGAAGCG
>CAISYI010000256.1 GCA_903889595.1 uncultured beta proteobacterium | reverse complement strand
GGCGGTGCTATGAAAAAGCGTGATGAAGTTCACCGCATGGCAGAAGCTAACAAAGCATTCTCACATTTCCGTTTTTAAACCTTTTACTTCTTCGAGGATACAGTGGCACGAAAGACCCCCATCGAGCGTTATCGCAATATTGGAATTTCAGCACATATTGATGCTGGTAAAACGACTACAACTGAGCGTATCCTGTTTTATACAGGTGTGAACCATAAGATTGGTGAAGTTCACGATGGTGCTGCAACCATGGACTGGATGGAGCAAGAGCAAGAGCGTGGAATCACCATTACTTCTGCTGCTACAACAGCCTTTTGGAAAGGTATGGGTGGAAACTATCCAGAGCACAGAATTAATATCATTGATACCCCAGGTCACGTTGACTTCACTATTGAAGTTGAGCGTTCTATGCGCGTGCTTGATGGTGCTTGTATGGTTTATTGTGCGGTAGGTGGTGTTCAGCCTCAGTCTGAGACTGTATGGCGTCAAGCTACTAAGTACAAAGTCCCACGTTTAGCATTTGTTAACAAAATGGACCGTACTGGCGCGAATTTCTTTAAGGTGCATGACCAAATGCGTGCTCGCCTTAAGGCAAATCCTATTCCAATTCAGATTCCTATCGGTGCTGAAGAAAATTTCAAGGGTGTAGTTGACCTTGTGAAGATGAAAGCGATTCTTTGGGATGATGAGTCTCAAGGTATTAAATTTACTTATGAAGATATTCCTGCTGACCTCATAGATCAAGCTAATGAATGGCGTGAAAAGATGGTCGAAGCTGCAGCTGAGTCTTCAGAAGAGTTGATGGATAAATACTTAAGCGGTGAAATATTAAGTGAAGAAGAAATCAAGCTTGCATTAAGAACAAGAACTATTGCTGGTGAAATCGTTCCTATGATGTGTGGAACTGCATTTAAAAATAAAGGCGTTCAAGCCATGCTTGACGGTGTTATTGATTACATGCCTTCACCGGTAGATATTCCTCCAGTTACTGGAGAGTTAGAAAATGGAGAGCAAAGTGTTCGCCAAGCTTCTGATGATGAAAAGTTCTCTGCATTGGCTTTTAAGATTATGACTGACCCGTTCGTGGGCCAATTAATTTTCTTCCGCGTATATTCCGGTGTGATTAACTCTGGCGATACGATTTATAACCCAATTAAGGGTAAAAAAGAGCGTATTGGTCGTTTGCTTCAAATGCACGCAAACCAACGTGAAGAGATTAAAGAAGTACGCGCTGGTGACATTGCTGCTGCAGTAGGTTTGAAAGATGCGACAACTGGCGAAACTTTATGTGATCCTGCTTCAATCATTATTCTTGAAAGAATGATATTCCCTGAGCCAGTTATTTCTCAGGCTGTTGAACCTAAGACTAAAGCTGACCAAGAAAAAATGGGTATTGCTTTGAACCGCTTAGCTCAAGAAGACCCTTCTTTCAGAGTTAAAACGGATGAAGAGTCAGGCCAAACAATTATTTCTGGTATGGGTGAGTTGCACTTAGAGATTCTTGTAGATCGTATGAAACGTGAATTTGGTGTAGAGGCAACAGTTGGTAAACCACAGGTTGCTTACAGAGAAACGATTCGTAAAGTATGTGAAGAAATCGAAGGTAAGTTTGTTAAACAGTCTGGTGGACGTGGTCAATATGGTCACGTTGTCCTCAAGCTCGAACCACAGGAACCTGGAAAAGGTTATGAGTTCGTTGACGCAATTAAGGGTGGTGTTGTTCCTCGTGAATACATCCCTGCTGTTGACAAAGGGATTTTAGATACTTTAAACAATGGAGTTGTTGCTGGATACCCTGTTGTTGATGTTAAGGTAACTTTATTCTTCGGTTCTTACCATGATGTTGACTCTAACGAGAACGCATTTAAGATGGCTGGATCTATGGCGTTTAAAGAAGGTATGCGTCGTGCAAGTCCTGTATTGCTAGAGCCGATGATGGCTGTTGAAGTTGAAACACCGGAAGACTTCATGGGTAACGTTATGGGTGACTTGTCATCACGTCGTGGAATACTTCAGGGTATGGATGACATTGCAGGCGGTGGCGGTAAGATCGTTCGTGCAGAAGTACCTTTGGCTGAAATGTTTGGATACTCAACTGGATTGCGCTCTTTAACACAAGGACGTGCAACTTACACGATGGAATTCAAGCACTATGCTGAAGCACCGAAAAACGTAGCAGATGCAGTAATTGCATCAAAAGCGAAATAATTAAACACTTTTTAAATATCTAACTGAGTAGAGGCTAAAAATGGCAAAAGAGAAGTTTGAGCGGACAAAGCCGCACGTTAACGTAGGAACGATTGGTCACGTTGACCACGGTAAGACAACATTAACAGCGGCAATTACGACTGTGTTATCAAAAGCGTTTGGTGGCGAAGCGAAAGCGTATGACCAAATTGACGCGGCGCCAGAAGAGAAGGCACGTGGAATTACGATTAACACAGCACACGTTGAGTATGAAACTCAGAACCGTCACTACGCACACGTAGATTGCCCAGGCCACGCTGACTATGTAAAGAACATGATTACTGGTGCTGCGCAGATGGACGGCGCGATTTTAGTATGTTCAGCTGCTGACGGCCCAATGCCACAGACACGTGAGCATATTTTGTTAGCGCGTCAGGTTGGTGTGCCATACATTGTTGTGTTTTTGAACAAGTGCGACATGGTGGACGACGAAGAATTGTTAGAACTCGTTGAAATGGAAGTGCGTGAGTTGTTATCTAAGTATGACTTCCCTGGTGATGACACACCGATTGTTAAAGGTTCAGCAAAATTAGCATTAGAGGGTGACGAAGGCCCATTAGGTAAGCAAGCGATCATGGCTTTAGCCGAGGCATTAGATACATATATTCCAACACCTGAGCGTGCTGTTGACGGTACATTCTTGATGCCAGTAGAAGACGTGTTCTCTATCTCTGGTCGTGGAACAGTGGTAACAGGTCGTATTGAGCGTGGTATCGTGAAGGTCGGAGAAGAGATTGAGATCGTTGGTATCCGTGCAACACAGAAAACAACATGTACTGGTGTAGAAATGTTCCGTAAGTTGTTGGATCAAGGTCAAGCTGGTGACAACGTAGGTATCTTGTTACGTGGTACAAAGCGTGAAGACGTTGAGCGTGGTCAAGTATTGTGCAAGCCAGGATCAATATTGCCGCACACAGAATTTACAGGTAGCGTATACGTATTGTCAAAAGACGAAGGCGGACGTCACACACCATTCTTTAATAACTATCGTCCACAGTTTT
>CAISYI010000255.1 GCA_903889595.1 uncultured beta proteobacterium | reverse complement strand
GCATGGTCTAAATAAATCTGAGTAAGAATAATGTAACTGACTTGATCATAGCTACAACCCAAATCTTTAATTGTTGCTAAAATTCGAGGAATAGAGAAATTGGTTCCAGTATCAATGATAGCTAATCGATCCCCTGAGGGAGCTCTTTGCGCAACAACGTAGCAGGAATCACTTTGTGTACGACCAAAACCCGTATCAACCAAGACAATCCTACAACCCAAATCTTTACCAAATCGTAATGCCATATTTTTCGTTGATTTTTTTATTCTTTGTTATTAATCATCCATCGTTAAATCATACTTGAAGTTAAACTAGACAAACAATCCTTTAAAAAAATATTATGAAAAATCCCTTCATCCTCTTCCTTAAAAAAATTGAATTAGAAGTCTATGTCGAATGGTTAGATTTTATTTTTATTATTCTTGATTCAATGGTCATCTTATTTGTGGCTTGGTTCATTTTGCGGATTACAAAAAAAATCATACTTAGTATTGAAGTAAAAATGTCTGAAAATTCTACAGTTGATGATGTAAAGAGAATAAAAACATTGTCTAGAGTGATGCGTTACATCACCTCGGTATTAGTAATTTCTTTAAGTGTGATGACTGTTTTATCTATATTAGGCATTCCAGTAGCTCCTTTACTGGCTACTGCTGGTGTTGCAGGAGTAGCAATTGGATTTGGTGCCCAATCTTTAGTAAAAGATTACTTTACTGGTTTTGTCATGTTAATTGAAAATCAAATTCGTCAAGGTGACGTAGTGGAAATTGCCGGGAAAATCGGCACAGTCGAAGAAGTTACCCTAAGGTATATTCGACTAAGAGATTACGAAGGAGTGGTCCATTTTGTACCAAATAATGCTATCTCTGTAGTTACAAACAGATCTAGAAATTTTTTATATGCCGTCATGGACGTTTGTGTTGCTTATAAAACGGACTTAACTCATCTTAACCAAACTCTAAGAAATGTTGCAAAAGAAATGCGTGAAGATCCTAGATTTACCAGCCTTATTTTGGATGATCTTGAAATTGCCGGTCTGGATAACTTTGGTGAATCATCAATTGTCGTAAGATGCAGAATAAAGGTTGATACGAGTTCTCAAATGCTAGTCAAACGAGAATTTCAAGGTCGGCTAAAGTTGGCTTTTGAACAAGAAGAGATAGAGATCCCCTATCGTCATTTAGTCATTCAACAACACCCAGGCAAAACCCTGTTAAACCCTTAAGTTTATGAAGGGATTGCTATTCAAGGGTAAACATGATATAGTTACCCTCTTAGTACAGATCAGACGCGGGGTGGAGCAGTCTGGCAGCTCGTCGGGCTCATAACCCGAAGGTCATAGGTTCAAATCCTATCCCCGCAACCAGTAGATAGAAGGCTTTCAGGTTAAACGACTTGAAAGTCTTTTTGGTTTTTAAAAGCCATGTAACTAAAATGTACAAACATAAACCAATTTTTAACATTATTTTAGAAATTAAGCCTATTTAATTTGAGTAGTCTTCATTTTTAATCAGTGAGTTATTAAGGATTTTCTTGAGAGCCTTCCAATCAGGCATATGCTGATCCATTAAAGTTACAAACCGACGGTTATGGCTTGGTTCAATGAGGTGCATCAACTCATGCACAAGAACATACTCTAGACATTCTTTAGGCTTTTTAGCCAGTTCTGAATTTAAACGGATAGTGTGAGTTTTTGTGTTGCAACTTCCCCATAAAGTTTTCATTTTCTGAATCAAAAATTGATTTGCCTTGACCCCGACCAATCCTTCCCACTTAGGAACAATTTTATCAAGTTGATCTCTAATCAACTCCCTATACCACCTATCAAGAAATCTCAGCTTTTGGGCTTGACTCCAATCCGATTTCACATAGTAAATTAACTGACTACCAATCAATTCAAATCTTGGGGCTTTGTTTACTTCTACAACATTCAACAAATAGCACTCTCCCCATACGAAGTGACTTTCCTGATTTAGAAACTCGCGTTCGCTTTCCTTGGGATGCTCTTTTATTTTATTTTGTTGTTTAAGAATCCAATTAATCTTGGTTATCAGAAACGCTCGAATTGATTCTATCTCCATATGCGTCGGCGCAGAAAGAGTAACTCTTCCTTCCGGTTGATGCACTCTTAAATGAATATTTTTAATTTTTTTAGGTATTACTTCAACAAGTATGTTGTCGTTAATTTTTATGAGGGTCGTTGCTGATAATCGCATTGAGCTAAGATAAATAAAATGCCTGTTTCTGTCAAATCATCTTACAAAAAAGATGAAAGCACTAATTCAAAAAAGAGTTCTGTCTTTTAAGACTCTCCAGGACCACCAGGCTAAAAGAACTCCACTGATCACGACTAAACCATAGCCAGTCATATGTTGGGAACTTAAGGAATACACGTTGCATAAACGTACTTCTGTAGTTGCAAAATATAATCCTAACCAAATCATCATGGCGGTAAAGTAACCAATAAAAAATAACTGAATAGCTAGAGGTGCTTTCTGTAAAGCTTGACCAACACAAATGCCAGCAATAATCATGGTAATGATCTTCACTCCATCTACCCAAGGCATGACTACTGCCCGATCAATACTTAGGGGTAACATCCAATAAACCAATATCGTTTGAGCCACCATAAAACTAGTCAAACCATAAATATTGATAGGGTTAATGAATGAAAAAAATCGTTTAATCGGCTTTGTTTCACTGATCAAGGCTCCACCAATAAATAATATCGGCAGTTGAATCACCATTTGCACAAACATACTTTGTTCTAAATAAATTCTGAATGGTGCAAACGATAAGCTAATAGCCATCAACATAAAAACTATATTGATGGATTGAGATCGATTGAATCTCATTGGGTAACTCCTTGTTGGAGCGACAATGCGGCCTCTAAAGCTTGTTCAGGCTGGTTAATATCAATGATTTGATAAAGGTAATTTTTCTTGACGATATGAAAAGCTGCATTATGTTCATACTCATCTAGGGGAGCAGGTATGACCATAATCCCAAAGGTATCCAGTAAATTTTGTCGGTCTTTAAAATCTTTTAGACTGAGTACTTGCCAGACACTCTCATCCATCCGAAAACGCTGTTGATATCGCTTTAGTGCTTGAGCATCATCATGTTCCGGATCAAAACTAATACTCAGCAAACCAATTTGATTTTGTAAGCCTCTCTTTAAGACAGCCTCTTGTAAGTTCTGAAAGGATGTCCCTAGGGACACACATAAGGTTTGACAACGTGTATATAAAAAATCAACAATCAATACTCTATGATCATTTTTGATGATTTGATCAAGACTTGTTTCTTGATCATCTGCGTCAATAAATCGGAAGTTCGTAATCTTTTTGGGTTGATCGTCTAACTCAGACTGCCTTAAGGCCTCTGTAGTTAATGCTTGTCCTTGATTGGTGGAGTAAAAGAATATACCGGAACTTATTAATACAACCAAAAAACTTACCAAAAGTGTTGGAAGAATTGAGGTATTTAATGGGTATTTACTTTGCACAAATTATTTCTATTACGAACCTTCTTTAAGTGCCCTACCACCTTCATAAGTACCTTGCTGATCCTTGGTTGCTTCCCTTTGAGATTTGACCGTTGCTGAAGTGACTGGAGGTGAAGCATTACCCCAATCAGAACGAATGTAGGAAATAACTCCCGCAATTTCATCATCAGTAAGCATTCCCCAAGCAGGCATGACCCCCTTGTAGAGTTTTCCGTTGACTTCAATTTCACCATTAATGCCGTGTAATAAGATGTTAGTAAGAATCTTTTCATCACCGGTCACCCACTCTGACCCGACTAGAGGAGGAAACACACCCGCTACACCAGCTCCACTCGCTTGATGACAGCCGGCACACTTACCACCATAAATTTGTTTACCATCGACCTTAGACGCTCCTCCAGTCAGTACTGGAGGTCTTAAATCTGCCACAGTACGTTGGTCACCGTATTCAGTTAACTCCCCTGATGGGGTGCTAAAGATATTACTAAGCGCCCACATTGCAATAGCGCCGATTAACATTATTAAAAAATAAGGAACCGCGCGAACATTTTCTTTTGGATCGCTCTTTTCTCTTAATCCTTGTTCAGATAAAGGTTTTTTTTCATTAGACATTATTTACCTCCTGAAAGAGATTGCTCGTCGTCTTGCACAGGAATTGCTGGTAATGGACTGTAGGTGTGATCTAAGGACAGTAAATAAGCAACTAAAGCGTGTGCCTTAGGCTTGGTAACTACCGTTTGGCCAGGTTTTGCATACTCTGGGGGTAGGTTAACAACTTCATCATCCTTGGTGACATCTTCAGTTTTTTTAACGTCAAACAGATAGGGATATGAAGGCATAATTGAGCCAGGCGTGTAGGCACGTGGTTGATACAAATGACCGAGATGCCAGTCTTTGCTTGGTTGACGCGCGGCAATATTGAACAAGTCAGGACCAGTTCTCATAGTGCCTAAGAGGTGTGGAGAGTCATAATAATAATCACCAGCAACCGAAACACGGCCCCAACCTCGTTTCGCATCTGGAGCTTGCTTCGCATCTCTCGGTTGTTGAGAATGACAGTAAACACAGCCTTCTGATATATATACGTTCCTGCCTTCAGCCTGCAAAACTGTGTAGGGTTTTAAACCCTTTGCAGGTTGAATCTGCTTAGTTAAGAAATAAGGGATCAATACCATCACCCCAGTTGCGAGACTCAAACAAACCATCGCACCTATGACTAGGTTTTTTTCATCCATCTCAAATCTACTTTTCATCAGATGAATCCTTTTTTGAAATATTTGGCAACTAGTTCTGGACCAATGACAGCAGCACCTAGACGCCTAGGTCCCTTCCTCCAAGCCATAATAAAAAAGTGTAAAGCAAATACAATATGGCCCAAAGTCATCAGTGCACCTCCAATAGTCCTTGCCTGCAGATAAGGAAGTGTTAGACGCACAGAATCCATAAAGGGTCTAGTAGCATCTAGCATCGCTAAACCTTGTAACCATCCACCTACGGAGAGCCAAATAATGTAAATTGCAAAACCAATTATTACGAGCCAAAAATGTAAGGCGATTAAGGAAGGATATGGCCATTCCCAACTCATCAGACGCGGCATAATGTAATAAATCGCACCAAACATTACCATGCTAAAAAATCCATACAATCCTAAGTGAGCATGTGCAACAGTGAAATGCGTAAAGTGAGTTATCGTATTGATTGAGCGCAGTGCCTCAAAAGATCCTTGGATTGAAGAAAGGACATACATCAACAATCCAAAGACAACGAAGCGTAATGTTGGAGAATTCAAAAGTGCTCTCCAGTTCCCCTTGATGGTCCAATATTGATTAATCACTAGTGCAACAACTGGAATAATCATCATGATGGACTGCGTAATAGACAAAGTAATAAACCAAGAAGGCACTGGACCACCAATCAAGTGGTGACCACCAACTTGACTATAAAAGAAAGCTAAAGCCCAAAAACCTAATAAAGAGATGTTGTAGTTATGAATTGGACGTCCTAAAACTTTGGGCACAAAGTAATAAATACTGGCTAAGCCTATTGGTGTAAAGAAAAGGCCTAAAACGTTATGACCAAACCACCAATTCACCGTTGCTTGTTCAATTCCTACGTGTAAATTTGGGAAATTAACAACAGTAAATAGTACTGGGAACCAAAGTAAAGCAGCAGCGATATACCAAACTGAAACGTAAAGATGTTTGACTTTGCGGTTCAATAAAGTCAGCCATAGCGGAATACCAATTAATGCGCCCCCAACTACTAATAAAATATCTATTTGCCAGGGAAACTCTGCCCACTCCATACCATCAGACTGTCCATCTGCAATAGCTAAAACTCCTAAAAAAACACCCAGCGACCAAAGAGCTCCGCCAAGAATTGCCCAACGAGCTCCAATCAAAGGGGATTTCAGTAATCGAGGTAACATCCACAATGAAACACCAATGCCAGCAAGAGGACACCAACCGTAAGCAACGATGTTCACGTGGATAGGACGAATTCGACCGAAAGTTAGCCATGGAATGGAGTTTAACCAATCTGGCTCGTGTAATTTAATCGAAGAAATCAAACCTGCAAAAGAGGCCAAAATCAACCAAATAACTGCTAAAGTTAGGCAAATTCCGACTACTAAATGGGTTGATTGATCAGCTACTGCTCGGGCACTTAACTCATCGGAATCTATATCATGGTGAAACGTATCTTTTTCACCTGCATCTTTCTGCAGTTGCTTCTTTTGTGTCAGGGTTGCTGCAGGGTCTTCAGTGTGACCCATTTCATCTTTATCAAAAATCATCTCTGATGCAGGTTTCCCATCACCAAACATACCATTTGACATACTATAAATAAATAGAAATAACGCAATAATGGATACTAAGTAGGTTCCAAAAAGAATAGTAACATTGAAGTCCATAGTCATAACCTTAATTTGGTATGTTGATTTTTTTTAAAATACTATTACATTATTACACCAGTATTTTTGAATCGACGCTTTTTTTCATATTATCGAACATACAAAGTTCGACCATACTGTCAATCTTTAATAACTTAAAGGCCTCTTCAGTCGTAGCTGACAGCCATTTATTGAATAACTCCATTCGAAGGGGAACTATTGTTCTCTTCTCATCCTCAGGTTTGTGAAACTGATTCATTAAAGGATGTTCATCTGCATTAATGGTCAATAAGCTAAAAGAGGTGATCAATTCACCTGTATCAATATCTGTCCAAGTATCCCAAATAGAAGCAATAGCTAATGGTTCAAAATTTTCTGCGCAAATTCCTTGGCGTACCGCTTTACCTGTTTGGTAGTGTGGTTCGTAAAATACATCTGCCAAGACCAATCCAAACTGACGCTTCTTCCAAGCTTTGCAGTAAGACGGTTTCTTATCAACAGTTTCAACTCTGGCGTTATACGTTTTCTTTCCAAAACTGAGATCTTTTGCCCAAACAGGTAATAATCCAAATCTCGCCATGCCAATTGCTGTTCTTTTCGAACTATGGCTTTGAAGAATTAATGGGCTAGATTGAGTGGGGAAAATATCTACTACCTGACTTGAAGGAAGATCAAGATTAAACTTGCTTTTTACCCAAGCCGCATTGGAAGTAGGAAGATATTGAACGCACATGAGATTATTCTAAAAGATTAATTCAAAATCAAGCAATCCAAATACTTTTGAGATTCTTGGCTCTTAAGTCCAACTCGCAATTTGAACGATTGTCAAAGTTCATGACAATGCTAAAAAAGGGAGCCACATGAACTGACCCACCTTTTTTCTTTCAATATCTAATTAGGACAGGCTATCAGCCCAAATATTACGTGCCCAGCCCCAAGCATAAATACCCTCTAGGACATTTGGCTCAGTCGATAAACCACCAGAACCTGCTACCGTTTTAAAGGTTTTTTCAGTTGCGTTATATTGATGCACACTCGCCACATGAACGACTTTTTTGGAATCAATAAAGCTATAGCACGTATTGGTTAGAACTGGTGCTGGATTTATATCCCAACCATTGAGTTCTGCAACAATTGCTGCGGCTGCAACTTTTGCATGCGAGTTAGCCATATGACCTGATTTAGGCATTAGGGGAGCAGTTTGTATTGCGTCACCAAGAACATGAATATCTTTTACCGCTGTTGACTCAAAATTGAGGTAATTTACGTTAGCCCAACGGCCATTAGAGTTAGTTACACCAGTCGATACGGCGATATCTCCAGCACGCATAGGAGGCAGTATATTTAAAACATCCGCTTTGACATCTTCTTGAACTTCAAATTTAATGGTCTTTGTTTTTGCATCAACCGCCGCCACCTTAAATTGCGGACGATATTCAATCATGCCTGTATATTCTTCCGCCCAAGCTTTCTTAAACAGCCCTGCTTTAGAAACGACGTCTTGGTTTGCATCCAAAATGAGTATTTTTGATTTTGGTTTGTGTTGTTTGAAGTAGCTAGCAACCTGACAGGCTCGCTCATAAGGACCTGGAGGGCATCGATATGGTGCTTCAGGAATACTAATAGCAAACACCCCGCCATCTTGCATTGAAGCTAATTGCTTATGCAATGCAACGGTATCAGGGCCAGCTTTCCAGGCTTGTATCGTAGCGCCAGATTGATTTGCAGCAGAAAGGCCTTCAATACTATCCATCATCATGCTAATACCTGGAGATAAAACTAACTTATCAAACTTCATTGTTACGCCTGATGCGAGTTTAAGAGTTTTCTTCTCGCCATCAATGGAACCAACACTACCCTTGATTAATTTCACGCCATGGCGTTTTGTCAAATTGGAGTAAGTTGAAGTTAATTCAGATAACTGCCTAGACCCACCCACAACTAAATTAGATAAGGGGCATGAAACAAATTCCGTATTCGGCTCAATTAGAGTCACATTCGCTGTGTAATTTGAAAATAGTCGGAGATATTTAGCTGCTGTTGCCCCACCATAACCACCACCAACCACAACTATCTCTGCTTTATTTAAATTAGCAGCACGTCCAATCGCTGGATACATTGCCAATGCACCTAAAGTGGCAACACTTTGTCCTAAGAAGTAACGACGATCCATAAAGACTCCCTTAAATTATTTTTTTCCTAAGAAACTAGCAATGCTTTGCATTTGCTCATCGGTATAGCCTTTAGCTAACTGTGGCATGATCGTACCCTCGCGAGCACCACTTTTAAAAGCCCTTAATTGAGTTAGAATTTGCTCAGCATTAAGTTGGTTAATCACAGGCATAGTTGCATTTTCAACACCCTTACCATCAGTACCATGGCAATTAGCGCAGGTTGCAGAAAGTCCTCGTTGATAGAGATCCTGTGCATTATCAGTTTTTATCGATTTTGTTTGAGCTATCACGCTAGAACTCATACTGATTGTTGCGGTACTCAATACAACAAATACCAAATTTGAAATACTGTTCACTTGTCTCATTATTTATATTCCTTTGTAACAAAAAATATTACTACATAATGCTAAATGCAATCCAATCATCTTGGTCTAAAAAATCTCATTTTTATTAGATAAAATTTACATAATCTTATAACTAAAGTGCCGATATCAATAAATTTTAATAATTTACTTTACCGTATTGGCAACACATCTAAATCCAATATACACAACGGAAATGTCTCCAGACTTTGATTCAATATCTGCTTCCTGTTGCCGTTCAGGTCCATACCACCAAGATGCCCCTCTAGTAATAAACCCACCATTTCGTCCAGTCGAGGTCCATTCCCAAACATTACCGCCCATATCAAGCAAACCGTTCACACCCGGTACCGTTGTTCCTACTGCTACATGACCGGTTCCTCGATTTAATGCTCCTATTGGTGCTAAGCCTTTGTAATCTCCGCAACCACTTAAGCATTGAGAGTTTTTAGGATTACTTCCACCCGGGTATGGATAACGCTGTCCTTTTGTAAAACCACTCGGGGGATTATCGCGTTGTTCCAAATAGGCAGCAGATGTCCACTCTTCATCAGTTGGTAATCGTTTACCAAAATGACGGCATATTGACTCTGCTTCCCTCTGATTAAGATGGACAGCAGGCTCTTGATCAATGGCGTTCACTCCGTAGGGCATTTTCCAATTCCACCCAGATTTTTTGACAAAACCAAGCTCATAGGATAGCCCGCCACCATTTTTTTCTGCCTGACTTATAAATCCAGTAGCCAATGCAAAGATTTTGACATCCGCAATGGTCATTTCCGTTTGATCCCACAGTAATGAACCAATTTTGATGACAGGTATTGTCGATTTTGGATTACTCATCACCAAAGAGGAATGAACTAAGAAAAATATAAAAAAAAGGATATGCGGGAATTTTTTCATGGGTCTTAATCAATAGGTTTATTGAATTTTAATTAAATAAGCTGTCGATAACGATATTCTTTAGTTAGAATTTTCAAAACTCATCTTTCAATTTTATACTTTACAGAATCCTCAGCCTTTTATAATATGGGTTTAGTTAGAGAATTTAGAACTAATTTTTAATCAATCGACACAATTTTTTCTCTTTCATGTCATAAAAATCCCCTAAAATAAAATAATGAAAAAAAATACTGCAACTTTTGAGATTGACGGCTCAAAACTTCAACTCGCAAGAGAAGCTCAAGGCTTAAGTAAAAAACAACTCGCTTTAAAAGTGTGCTTGTCAAAAGAACATATTGCTCAATTAGAAAACAATCAATCTGTCATTTTTTTTACGGTAGCTCATAAAATCCAAGTTGCAAAAAAAGTTGGGATTGCATTGGGTTTAAAGGAATCAGACTATTTAATTAATCAAGAAATTGATGAAATCAATAATCCAACAGTCTCCATTCCAAGTGAATCAGATAGGTCCATACAACTCCCAATAAGCACTGATCTTTTTACTAAAGCTAATGTTAAGCCAACGATTGCTAAAAAAAATGTATTCATACAACCTGCTTTAATTTTTAGTTCTATTGCAATCTTAACTGGAGTAATCGTCTTCTCAAATGATTTAACAACAATTGACTTGAAGCAATTAGTTGAAAAACCTACACCAGCACAACCATTAAATAATCAAACAGTTGAACCCCCTCCAATTGAAAATACCGTAGCTGAATTATCTACCCCAGCAGTTATTGAAGAACCTGAAATCAAGAAGGTAGTAGTAAACAACGATCCAATCCCATGTACTTATCAAGGACAGGGACCTGAAATTTATTACACCTTTAACCCTAGTAAATCAGGTGAAATGGTTTACCTCTTAAGTCGCGAACACCAAACTGTTTGTGTAACGGATAGTCAAAATAAATCATTTCCTCTTGATTTAGAAGCTGGACAATCTCGATCAGTTTACGGCAAGGCACCATTTACATTAATAAGCGCGAACCTCAGCAAATTTGACATCTATTTTCAGGGTTGGAAGGTAAAAATTCCTAATCAAGAGACTAAGGCCATTCGCTTGGAAGCAACTGAACTCGTTCAAACTAAAGTAGATTCAGTTGAATAACTGGCATTAATCATAGGCCTAAAACGTAATAACGTTTTGAGCCTTTTAAGAAAATGCTAATGGCTGTTGAGCAATTGCCTTAAATTTTTAAACCTAATACCCTAACTGCATTACTGCTAAGAATTGCAATTCGCTCTTCATCTGTCAAATCTGGTGTTTCCATAATATGATTTACAGGCTCCTCAGACCAAGGAATGGGGTGATCTGATCCTATCATTATTTGACTCGCACCAACTTGTGCTTTTAAGTGCCTTAAGGCCTCGGATGTAAACACGAGTGAGTCAAAATATAGTTGATTTAAATATTCAGTAGGTTTTTTCTTTAATACGATGTTGGGGTCACACATTGTTGGTGAGACTAAACAACTATGATCTGAACGTGGTGCGTAAGATGGCAAATACCCTCCACCATGTGCTGCAATAATTTTTATGTTCGGAAACTTGTCTAAAGTACCATCAAAAATTAAATGTTGTAATGCAATCGTAGTGTCTAATGGGTTACCAATTAAATTTGAAAGCCAACCATTCCCCTTGAACCTCGAGGCTAATTGCGGTGTGCTCTGTGGGTGGATAAATAAAGCCACATTTAACTCTTGGGCTTTAGCAAAAACAGGGTGATAACGAGGATTTGAAAAATCATCGCCACTCACACTTCCTCCGATTGCCGCTCCAACTAAATGATACTTTTTAACGGCTTCTTCTAGTTGCTGAACAGCAAGGTCCGGAAATTGCATTGCAATAGACGCAAAACCAGCAAAGTGTTCAGGATTTTCTGTACAGAGCTTTGACAAGTTAACATTATTGATTTTACAAATAGCCTCTGCAGTTTCCCGATCTTTTTTATACCAATAAGGATTAATACTCAATACTTGCATATCAATTCCCTGAGCTTGCATTGCACTAACACGTTCAGCAACGTTAATAAAATTCTTGGTTTGACCACGTGTCGGCGCTAAGACGGACTTACCCTCAGGTCCCATTAAATCAATCGCATCCTGAAAATAACAGTGCGCGTGGACATCAATCGCTTTAATCTTTTTTCCTGCAATGATTACAGGGGGTCTTTTAATTGGTAAATTTTGAGCATTGACGCTACTCAATAAATGACAGGAACAAAAACTTAAACCACCAAATAATACACCACTTTGTTTTAAAAAATTACGCCTTGTAGACATTACGAACTCCCCCTCAGGAAATAGATTTATACCTAATATGTTAAAGCCATAAACTAAATCATTTAAATTAAAAAAATTATGTTATTCAATAATAAATGCAAACAATAATCTAATTACCATGATGCTTAATTTAAATTTCAGATGAACTAGAGTAAGATATTCACTGATTTTGGATATTCAAAGCAATCTCTTTTAAAAAAACTACCTCATCATGGTTATATCTAAAACTCGCTCCATTCTAATTTCACTCGCTCTATCCCTAACTTTCCTAATAAGTTCGTGTAGTTCAATCCAGATAGCATATAACCAAGCTGACTTTCTTTTAAAGTGGTGGTTAGATGATTACCTTGACTTTACAGATGAGCAAGAAAAATTTTATGCTCAAGCAATTCCTCCTTTATTAAAAAAACACCGTCAAGAAGAACTCCCTAAGGCACTTCAAAAGTTACGTCAATTAAGAGCTAAGTTAGATAAACCTTTAAGTGAGGAGGATGGAACTTTAGTAGTTCATGAAATCAAAACCTTGTCGAAAGAATCCATCTATCTCGCTCAAGATGATCTTGCAAAACTTGTTTTAACCTTAGATGTAAAACAAATTCAATATCTACAGAACACTTTTAACAAGTTAAATATTAAATTTCAAAACGATTATCTAAAAGGTAGTGCGGAAGACAGATTAAGTAAACGTTTAGAAAAAATCATTGAACGAACAGAGGCTTTTAGTGGCGATCTCAGTAAGTCGCAGAAGTCGCAATTAAAAGATATTGCAAAAGAGTATCTACTTGATATGCAAATTGTTTATCAAACAAGAATTTTCAAGCAACAGCTAATCCTTAGTACTCTTAAAAAAATAAGCTCCGAACAACCGACACTCCCTCAGGTAAAAACACTCTTAAATCAACTTTTTACAGAAATTGAACTTGGCAGTACTACTGAGCAAAAAGAATTTGAGAAAAAGAGAGACTTGCACAGCGGCATTATTCTATCTAAAACCACAGAATTGCTAGATCAAAGCCAACGCAAAAAAGCACAGGAAAAAATTAGAGCCTGGGAAAACGAACTGCAAACTTTGATTCAACAGAAAACCAAATAACAAACATTCTTGCAATCGTTAACAGTTACACGGTTTATAGCTAAATACTCTATTTCTGTGATAATTTTTTCAGAATTAGGATTATTAACTTTTAATCGCTAGGAATTCTAAATAAACTTACCACCCAAAGCCTGATGAAGTGATACACGGTTGAGTAGACATTCACTTTGTAACCTTAGTAAAGCAGATTGTGAATTATTAGCATTTAATTGCTGTTGAAGATATTGATACATGTCCCCTTTTCCTACTTCTTTTTGGATCAAGGCATATTTCACTGAAGACTGCAAAGCCTGTAATTGAGCTTGCACAGCTGCTTCTCTTTGTTTCAGAATCAGATCATTAGCTAGCCCACCCTCAACCTCAGATAACGCATTTAAAGCTGATTTTTGATATTGAGCAAGACTTTGTGATTGGACTGCAGTTTTCGCTTCAACTTGCGCATCTAGTTGTCCCCCTAGAAAAAGAGGCATCAATAATTGTGCGGTAAGAGAAGAAACTGGATTACTAATCGCATTTGATAACTGAACTGCAGAGTTTTCAATATAACCAATTCCACCTGTTATTTTAATGCTAGGCATTTTAGCTCTTTTAGCTGCCTCAACATCTTGAAAAGAAGCTTTAAAACGTTCTTCAGTAGCTAAGACATCCGGTCTTCTTGATAGAATTTGTGAAGGAATACCCACTGGTAATTCACCAAGTATTTTTGGAAATGATTTAGCTGCTTGAACTTGCGTTGCAGGATAGCGACCTAAAAGAACTTCTAAAGCCCGCTTGGCATTTCCTAAGGACTGCTGGTTAGCTAGTAACTGATTTTGATAATTTCTGAGAATAGATTCGTTGAGCAAAACATCTTGTTGCGAATTACGACCAACTGTTAAACCCACCTTCATTAAATCGAGTTGTTGATTTGTAATTGCCAAAAGACTCTCAGATAATTGAACTTGTTGAGTCAGTTCGGAAATAACAATCCAGGACTTCACTACTTGTGCAGCGATAGATTGCTGAGCGTAATAGGCATCTAGCTCAGAGGACATGAGTCTTGCTTCGGAAGCTTTCTGATCTGATCTTACCCTACCCCACAAATCTAGATCCCAGGAGGCAATAAGTCCAGCACCTGAAGTTGCGGCTGTTGATGTTGGAATAGAAGATGTTCCAAATTGAGCTCCAATACCAATATTTGGTACTAGACTACCCCCGACGGCTTTTAATACAGCTCTAGATTGATCAATTCTGGCAGCTGCCATTTTTAAATCTGGGTTGTAGGCAATTGCCTCTTTGATCAACACCAATAGCTCAGGAGAAACATCAAAGCCGAGTGCCTGTTGGTCAAATTCCCCCTGTGCCTTGGTGGATTGCCATACTCCAGGCAAAGAAGTTTGATTGAAGGCATCCGCCACAATCTTTTCTTGCACAGGTGCAGTAGAAGTACAGGCATTAAGACCAAGTAACATCAACATCTGAGCGCTTACGAAGAGAAATCTTTTCATTATTTCTCTTTACGGTAATTTAAAAATTAAATAATTAATCTTCGCGTCTAATCGAAGAACTACCATTCTGAGAAGATGCAAAGGCTTAATGTACTCTGTATAAACAGCACCGACTCCGCGTGCACCCATCGCAAGATAAGGTTTATCCTCAGCATCTTCATGATTTAACCTCAACTTAACTGCGTATTTTTGTGGCAAAGGAGCGTGAAGATGTTCCATCGGTGTATTAGGGATTACACCTGACTGGACAGATTGGCCACCGCCGTTAGCCCAAATAATGGACTCTACTTTTGCGGACAAAACTTTACCTGGAATGGTTCTCATCGCAATTTCTGCTTTGTCACCTGGTTTTACAAGGCGAAGTTCATTTTGATCAAAGAAAGCAATAATTCGTTGTTCATTTTCAACGAAGCTCATTAGAGGTCTCAGCGGCATTGCCACAGCATAGTTACCCGGACGAACGACTACATTGACCGCAAAACCATCAGCTGGTGCTCGCACGATACAAGAATCCAAATCATATTGAGCAGATTCTAACTGCGCTTTGACACTAGCGACCGATGCATTATCCTCACCAACCATTGCAGTTAGTTTCGAATTTGCCTTCACTTCGTTTGCTTTGGAAGAATTTAAAGCTGCTATCGCTTTTTGCACTTCAGTTCGATAAGACTCGACATCATACTGGTTACCCGCACCTGCTGTAGCCAATTTGGTTGATTCTTCTAAGCGAAGTTTCATTAGATCCAAATGTGCTTGAGCAGCTGACGTACTACTTTTCGCAGAGTCTAAATCTTGCTTGAGATTATTGGCATTGGCTTGAACATCTGCTAATTGCGCTT
>CAISYI010000254.1 GCA_903889595.1 uncultured beta proteobacterium | reverse complement strand
GTTATAAAGACTTTAATTTAAAATAGTATGTGAAAAGTGGTTAAGGTAAATCACATAAATTTCTTTGGTTGTTTTTACCTAGTTGGGTAATCGTGGTGGGCACTGCTCAGGTTTTATTCATTGAATCAAATAATAAATTCTATGATTTATCGATATTAAAAGCACGCAAAATAAGTAGGTCGAGACAATAACTTTGTATATAGGTAAAGATGCAAGGCATTAATTGAGAAGCTGACTTGAACGTATTAAAAATTCCTCTAATAAACTGGTCTTGTTTACAAGTCAAAACCTAAGCACATTAAAACCTATTGAAAATAATTTAACAAAATTCATGTCGCTTCGCTCTATTGCAAAAACTATTTTCTAAAAACTTGACTCATGTAAAACTGTGGTACCAAAACCTCTAAAATCCTATCCGCATTAAGCATTTGTCTAAAACTTGTCTAACATGCGCCCTAGTTCTCCCTTGTTCGCTATTCATAATTAACACAAAGGCAACTCACAAAGTACGCTCACGATCAAACTATCTAGGCCTCTTAATCACCGGGTCGGGGGTTCGAGTCCCTCACAACCCACCAGAGTTCGGGTAATTCCCCCGAAAAACTACAATATTCCTCTATAGGCGATATTGAAACAATTTAGTTTTCGTCAAAAGTTGCATACGATTTTACTTAAGTGCCAACCTGTGAATGCGTGGGTGGATATGTGATTGCTTTTTCAAGTACAACAATTGAATCATGTATGTGAATGCTTGAAATGGCTTCACTAGCCAACATGCTTCGCTTACCGTACGAGTGATACCAGTGATGCATGTCGTCTATTAGTTTCGGAATCAACCTATAAAAATTATTTTTAGATTTGTAGCCACCGCCAAAACTTCCCCAATATGCAGTGTGAAGGTCTTCTATCAAGTATGTACCGCCATTGTTTAACTTAGGGAATAGAGTTTTCATTGATGCGACAATGTGCTGCATATTGTGGCTACCATCATCCAATACAACATCGATTCCGCCCATTTCGGAGACAACAGAAGAAAGAAAATCTGAATCATCTTGTGACCCAATACGCACTTCTGCGTGAATTCCATCGAATCTAGAACAGCTTTGATCTATATCAATACCGTATATGATCGCATTAGGACCAAGGTACTCTCTCCACATACGAAGACTTCCACCTTTAGAAACTCCAATTTCAAGGAATCTTATTTCTTGGCCACGATATTTTTCAAAGTATTTTTCATAAATCGGAATATAGTGATGCCATTTGTGGACAAGGGAATCTTTATTAGCCGCATAAATTTGAGCCAATTCACCATTGGATCCAAACTTGGCTGATAAATCTTGCAATACGTTGCCATCTTTTGGAAATGAGTACTTCTCGAATAGGTGAGTAAAAATCTCCGAATCGCCCCACCCAGGAGTTCTATTTCCTAGCAGTTCAGACTTTTGTTTCTTAATTCTCTTTCCCACTTGAAATAAAATGGGAAATTCTAATTGAATGAATTTTTTTAAATGGCCCATAATGAATGTTAGTACCAGAACCTGTTATTTCAAAAGATCGGAGCAGGGTTATGCTTGGTTTACTGCAGGTCGACAGCTTGTAAGCAACCTTGGATTTCGTAGATGGCCCGAATAGTCACTTTTACGCTGTAGGATTTGTCAAACTGTTAATATTGGAGCATGGGATGGTTTGGAAGGTAACTTTTAATCACTGGGTCGGGGGTTCGAGTCCCTCATAACCCGCTTATGTAGCTTAAAGTTGGAACTCGCTTTAATGAGAGGTTTATCGGTGAACACATCTAAAAAAATTTTATTACGAAAATTTGTTTTTGAAATCATTGGGATAATTAAATTATTGAGCTCAATAGTTATTGCTAATTGGATGGTTATCGCAACCGTATCTCCCAAAAATCCTTTTCTGAGGCGAAAATTCCGTAAGAAGTTGCCAGATGGCCCCATCTTCGCCCCGCTAAAAACAAAAATTGTTGCACTGTATCTCCCACAATTTCACGAGATTCATGAGAACAACCTGTTTTGGGGGTCTGGCTTCACTGAGTGGACTAATGTCAAAAAAGCAAAACCTAACTTCTTTGGGCACTATCAACCTCATATACCGAAAGGCAAAAACTATTACGATTTAAGCGATGTCTCGGTGATGGAACAGCAGATGCAGCTTGCAAAAAAATTTGGAATTGATGCCTTTGGTATCTACTATTATCTTTTTGATGGTAAACCAATTTTAGAAAAACCAATCGGTAACATATTAAATTCTCCGAACATTGACTTTCCTTTTTTCCTAATTTGGGCAAATGAAAATTGGACAAGAACCTGGGATGGCATGGACCAAGAAATACTTCTAAAGCAGAGTTACCAAGAAGGATGGGAAAATCAACTTGTTGACGCTCTCACCCCATTCTTGAAAGACAAAAGATATTTTCAATTTAAGGGAAAGGCACTTGTTGGCATTTATCTTCCTAGTGCAATTCCAAAATTGGCAGAGTCGATTTTGCTAATAAGAAATCTAGTACGTGACTCTCTGGGGATTGAGATATTTCTGCTTGGGTCGACATCTCACCAAAAATCATTTTCGTGTGCAGAAAGTGGAATTGACGCGAAATATATTTTCGCACCAAACGTGCCAACTTCAAAACAGAATACTGGTTTACTTTTCAAAATTTCCAATTGTCAGAAACCAGGATTCGCAAAAAATTATACAGATTTCATAGTGAATAGCCGAAACAAAAATAATATATATATGAACGAAACGTTTTTCAATGGCGTTTTCCCATCGTGGGATAACACCCCTCGAAGAGGCCCCAGGTTCAGAGTAGTTCGTGGCTCTTCACCTCGATTATTTGAATATTGGCTGAACCGTGAGTTGATGATCAGTGCTCGGAATAAGACAATTACAGAGGATTTACTGTTTATAAATGCTTGGAATGAATGGGGTGAAGGTTGCCATTTAGAACCAGATGAGAAATTTGGTTACAAATGGCTCTGGGCCGTTAGGAATTCCAAAAAAAATGTTTATAAAAAATATTGTGAAATGTGATAGTTTTACATTTTCGTTTAGATTGGAAATTTTATTTTGAAAAGTTCAAAGTTGAAAAGAACACGAAGTAAACTGGCTTGGGTCTATTCCATTCCGTATTGTCATAATTTTGATTCAGTCCACGTCGACCTAGGCTCGGGTAACCATCCAAGAAATCCCTTTAATGCCTCCCGACTAATCGCTACAGATCACGTTCAACTTTTCTCCACCGAAAATAATCTCCAATTCTTAGTACAAGATTTAACGAGAACTTTAAATTTCTCCAGTAACAGTATCGATAGTTTTTCTGCCTATGACGTCCTTGAACATATACCAAGGTGGGAGCGATTGCCCAATGGTGAAATTATTTTTCCTTTCGTTAATCTCATGTCGGAAATTTTTCGGTGCCTAACTCCTGGAGGTTTCTTTCTTGCGATGACGCCATCATTCCCATCCAACGCAGCTTTTCAAGATCCAACACATGTAAATTTGATTGCTCGCGAGACCGTGGAATATTTTGCCGGATCTGCTCATGCAAGGCACTTAAAGTACGGTTTTGATTATAGTTTCAACATAATTTATGAAAATTGGACGTGGGCAGGATTACCATTGCCAGAAGTATTTCAAGCTGTTGATTCGAGAATAAGAAGGAAGGGAATTAAGAATTTCCTTCACAGGTTGGCGAGAAAGCACGAAGTGGTTTATGTCGTTTATTTGTGGTTGAAACTTTCTCTACTCAGAAGGAAAAATCCAACGCATCTTCTTTGGATTCTACAAAAACCTTTGAGTTGAATTGGAAAGCAAGTAATGAATTTTGGTGAGCAACTCATTCATTAAGTTTTAGATCCGCATTAGTAAAAATATCCTTGGCAAAATTAGAAATTTGCTTTTTTCTTAAGGTGAATAGTAAAAACAGCATAAATTCATAAAGGTTGAGCCAACCAAAGATTTGTTTTACTTTGAACGAGAAACCATCGCAGTTTCAGGACTACCAATAAGTATTCCTTGACGTGCTTGAATAATATGCACAAACTCGCCTGCTTCAAGCAAACTTTCGTAACTTCCCATATCAAGCCATGCGGTACCAATTGGAAGCAATTGAACGGATAGTTTGCCGCGAGACATGTAATCCTTTATCGCGTCCGTAATTTCCAATTCCCCTCGAGCACTCGGCTGTAGATTTTGACATATCCCAACAATCTCTTTATCGAAGAAATACAAACCTGGAATTGCGAGATCAGATTTTGGAGACATTGGTTTTTCTTCGATTGAAATTGGTACACCTGAATTATCAAGTTCAACAACTCCATACTGGGTTGGATCCTTGACCTTGTATGCAAATATTGTGGCACCCTCAGCAGAATCCAATTTCTGTAATTTTCTTCCAAGTCCGGGACCGTATAGGAAATTATCTCCCAAAATGAGACAAAACCCCTCACCGTTGAGGAACTCTTCTGCTATTAACGGAGCCTGAGCTAATCCTGCAGGTTTCTCTTGTTGTGCATAGGAAATCGAAATACCAAACTGTGATCCGTCTCCAAGGAGTGATTCGAAGGAAGGCCTATCCTCAGGGCGGGTTATTACGAGAACTTCATTCACGCCCGCAAGAATTAAGGTTGTTAAAGGATAATAGATCATCGGCTTGTCATAGACGGGCAAGAGTTGCTTCGAGATTACCTTGGTGAGCGGATGTAACCTAGTACCTGATCCTCCTGCAAGAATGACACCCTTCATTGCAGTCCTCCTCCAAGACAAGAAAAACGGAGCATCATTATGAACCTTCTAATTACTGGCGGTGCTGGGTTCATAGGATCTCGATTCGCTGAGCTGTTAGTCAAGCAAGAAATTCCGAATCAGTTCTCAAGTATAACCGTAGTCGATAATTTGACCTATTCCGGAAATCTAGCAAATCTGGATTCAATTATCTCAATGCCAGCATTCTATTTTCATGAGGTAGATATATGCAACAAGGTGGCGATGGAAGCTGTTTTAAGGGATCGCTCGATTAACATTATTGTAAATTTTGCAGCCGAGTCGCACGTTGATAGGTCTATCGAGTCTTCATACGAGTTCCTTCAAACCAACGTGATGGGAACACAGAACTTACTGGATTTAGGAAAGAGGCATGGGATCAGTCGATACCTCCAAGTCTCCACTGATGAGGTATATGGATCCATTCCAAACGGTAGCTGGGAAGAAGACGAACCACTTAAACCTAATTCTCCTTACTCGGCAAGTAAAGCCGGCGCTGATTTATTAGTTTTAGCTTTTGGTAAAACCCACGGCATGAACGTTGGGATTACTCGCTGTTGTAATAATTATGGCCTGCGCCAATTTCCAGAAAAGATCATCCCATTATTTGTGTCGAACTTAATTGATGGCAAACGCGTACCAATTTACGGAAATGGCAAACAGATTCGCGAGTGGATTCATGTCGATGATCATTGTCGTGGAGTTGCTGGTGTTCTTGAAAATGGAAAACCAGGAGAAATTTATAATATTGCTGGCACGGATGAATTTGAAAATATCGAGCTAGCCAGAAAAATTATTTCTTATTTTGGAAAAAGTGAAGAGGAGGCTTTCGAATTTGTCGCAGACCGTAAAGGGCACGATATGCGTTACTCCCTGACCGGAAACAAGATTCGAAGAGAACTCGGGATCAATCCTCAGATTAATTTTGAAAAGGGTTTATGTGAAACAATTGACTGGTATGTCGCAAACGAGCCCTGGTGGCGACCACTGTTGAAAAAGTAAATGAATCGAATTCTCCTGCTTGGTGGCAGTGGCAACCTAGGTTCTGAAGTACTTCGAAAACTTCAGTTAATGGATGTGGAATACGTTGCTCCTCAATCCACAGATCTTGATGTCCGAGATTGGTATTCAATGCAAACCTATGTCCGTGACTTTAAGCCCGATTGGATTATTAACTGCACGGCCTGGACCGATGTTGATGGTGCCGAAGATTCTTTTGAGGCAGCGCTGGCACTGAATGAAACCGCGGTACGAAATATTGCAGAGGTAGCCAAACAAATCAAAAGCCGGATTATTCATGTTTCGACCGATTATGTTTTTGACGGCACGTCCCCCGAACCATACGATGAGAATGCTCAAGTTCAACCCCTGAATAAATATGGAGAATCAAAACTTCGTGGAGAAAATGTGTTGTTAGATTTAATTCCAAGAATGTCTTATATAATTAGGACCTCTTGGATTTATGGATTAAGCGGTAAAAATTTTGTAAAAACCATCGCGGCAAAGGCTTTGCGGGATGAATCGGCCCAGGTTGTGGATGATCAAATAGGCAGCCCAACTAATGCCAGAGATTTGGCAAAGGCAATTATCTCAATAACAAATAACCCTCTTACACCAGGAATCTATAACTTCTCTAATAGGGGAATTTGCAGTTGGTATGAACTTGCCCGCACAATCTACAAAAAAGTAGGTGCTGATCCAACACTTGTTAAAGCAATTAGCACGTCCTCTTTAAGCTTAAAAGCGAAAAGACCCAAGTATTCATTGCTAAGTAAAGATAAATGGGAATCTACTGGTTTATCCAAAATTCCAGAATGGGAAATCTCTTTAGCATCAATACTTCCTGAGATAATTACAGAAATCCAACGAACGGGGCAGCAATGACTTTAGAAAAACTCGATATTGCCGGAGCTTATGTATTAAATCATAAAGTCTTTCCCGATGAACGCGGAATTTTCAGAGAGTGGTTCAAATCTAAAGAGATTTTAACTATAGATAAAAACTTTTCAGTGCAACAGGCAAATTACTCAAAATCCAAGAAGTGGGTCATACGAGGCATGCATTATTCACTGGCACCAAAAGGACAGGCGAAGGTGGTTACATGCGCAAGTGGAGCAATTATTGATGTACTAATTGACTTACGTACAGACTCTACCACTTATTTAAATATTGAATATATTGAGCTTACCGAGGATTCTGGAAAAGTCATTTATATTCCATCAGGCATTGGACATGGATTCCTAGTAAAAAGTGATTTTGCTTCGATTGTTTATCTTACTTCAAGTGGTTATTCACCTGAGCATGAAAAGGCAATTTGCCCAACCGACCCAGACCTAGGAATTGATTGGCCTTTACCTCTAGGGGAAGTTGCAATAATATCCAAGGCAGATAAAGAATCTCAAAAATTTTCCGCTGCTTATGAGTCAGGTCTACTGCCAAAATTTTTGTAATCCGGTTAGATAATTTACTGAATAATCTTCCCCCCACATCGTTTGACTTATACAAATCTTGAAATTTTCTTTTCTCTAGACCAAAAGATACATATCCGTAAACATAACAAATCCTTGCAACTCGCTTATCCCAATAAAAATTCATTGCTCGCGCGAATAGATTATAGTTGGTTTTAACTTTACCTATTATATCGGCCTGCAAATTTCGGCTAAACGAACTCCGATTTGATATCACGCATTAAATTAACATCTACACCTGTTTACGAAACTAGTCTCATTTAAACCCTTGGAGGTGAAAACGGTCATTCTCTGAGTTTATTTTATACGGTTCATGGTCTAAAATATAGTCATGTTTAGGCACCCTGTTGGAATTCAATTATTTAATCGTCCAGAATATGCTGAGAAGTTTTTAGTCTCGCTGAGTCGGCAGACACTTCAAGTTGATAAAATCAAATTGCATATTTTTGTGGATGGGTATGCTGGGTCAATTTATGAATCGAGAGGCTCGGCTGATAAATCCGCAGAAGTCACGCAATTAGCTATTGAATATTTCC
>CAISYI010000253.1 GCA_903889595.1 uncultured beta proteobacterium | reverse complement strand
GGGGCTAATATTACCCACATACCTTATAAAGGTAGCCCTCAGGCAATGACTGCCTTAATTAGTGGCGAGACCGACATGTATTTAGTGGCCTCAGCTAGTAGTGCAGTGCCCTTCATTAAATCGAAGCAAATTAAAATTTTAGGTGTCAGTACAAAAGATCGTCTACCAATTTTTCCTGATACGCCGTCGATGACTGAAAGCTTAAAAGGCTTTGACGTACAAGGTTGGAATGGAATTTTAGCTCCAGCAGGGACGCCGCCAAAGATCATTGAAAAGCTGAATAAAGCAATTATTAAATCAGTGGCCTCTGAAGAATTTACAAAAAAACTGCGGCAAGAGGGAGCGGTAGGCTTTACATCGAGCCCAGCTGAATTTCAATCACTCATTGAAAAAGATATTATCAAATGGGGCAAAGTAATTAAAGATGCCAATATCCACTTAGACTAAATTGGGTTATTTTCACCATCAATGACAGCCCAGGTACTGTCGCCTAGCTTTTTCACTGCCATCAAGTAAGTCCAGTTTTGAGGTACACCACAACTCCAGTCATTGGGTCCGTTGTGAATCAGAATATTCACACTATTCTTGCTATCTGCGTATAAGTGATAGATTTTTCCATGAATGGGATTAAAACTAAATTTAGCGCTGTGCACCATTTCAGTTGCATCTAGCCGAGCTTGTAAAGCTTTAGCTTGCTTCATTAATACTTCAGCTTGTTCCATAATACGGTCATACTCTTGCTTAGCATTTTGACGAGCAACATTAACTGCTTTATCCTTTTCTTCAAGCACCTTAATCGGGGCGAAAACGGGCGCACCAACTTCCATCGGATATTCAATTCCAGCATGTCTTTGTGGATCTTTGTCCTCAATTTTCATTTTTTATCCAATTTACGGTAAATATTTACAGGTTAGCGCAAAGTTTGCCACAATTTCATGGTCTTCGCAGAAACCAATATTTTTCAGTGGTTGGTACATATATTTAAACTTTTTGGCAAAGTTCTCTGTTTTTCAATAAACTAAGCAAACTACCTGCTACTTTAATTAGAAAAAAATGCCCTCCAATATCACCCTAAATGTTCTTAAACAACCTATTGTTCCATGCTCATTTGATCCACTTACGGGGTATTTTAGAGATGGATGTTGTAAGACTGATGAAAGTGATTTTGGCAGCCACCTAGTATGTGCAGTTGTGACGGATGAATTTTTAAAATTTAGTATCCAACGTGGTAATGACTTAACCACACCAAGACCAGAATATCGTTTTCCTGGATTAATTGCTGGGGATCAATGGTGCGTTTGTATCAATCGCTGGTTAGAGGCATTAGAGGCAGACTGTGCTCCTAAAATTAAACTAGAAAGCACCAATGTTAAGGCACTTGAAATTGTCTCCTTAGAGTTGCTGAAAGAATATGCTGTCAACTTGGGCTGATGAAACCTTCAAATTTCTATTACGTAAAAGGAATCATACTCACGTGAGCGGAAACAATTCTCCATACTCCCTCAATCTTTATCCAAGTTTGAGTTTGAAAACCACGAAGAGTTGTATCACTTCTAACAAATTCAACTTGGCAGATTGCAGTACTTTGATCAAATGTAGTCACTCGTAGATGTTCTAAAGTTCTTGTAAAATCTGGGGCAGGTGTAGCTTTTCGGTACGCTACTAATTCGCTAATTCCCCATTGTCGGTCAGCAATCCCGTATCTCGTTACCCGCCCGTCTTGCCAAAAATATTGATTTAACTTTTCAACATCATTGGTCATCAAGGCCAGTTCGTATTCATGAAATATTTTTGTAATTTCTGCTACGACTTCCGGAAGATTTACTTGTGGTTGATCAATCATTTTCCAAATAACCTCGCCAACCACCAAATTCACTAATCTCTTTAGCCCCCAAAAAGCCGATTGGCTCACAAATAAATCCTTTAACGAATCTACCGCTCTTCAATTTGATCGACCCCAAGCCCAATGGCTCAGGAATCTGTTTTAAAAACTCACCGACCTGATCTAGAGGCATTTGATAGACCTCAACTTCAATTGCTTTACCTCCCTCTTCTTCAACCCTTACTAATCCGGGTTTAGGGGGTTGGGTATTCGCTAAAGCAAACAATCGATACTCTTTGGCAGTAACAGTTGTTTCAATCCATTTACAAGTACTATTTTGAATTTGGTGATGCAATGGCATGCCTTTTAGGTGGGCTCCAACGACAGCGATCTCGATAGAGGGTCTAGATGCTGGGGCAGAATGAAATTCTTGATCTAGTGGCAATTTGCTTCTTAAACTCTTTCCTAAAAAAAGAGTGTTATCTTTTTCAAAAATTCTAGCCAATTGAACTAGGGCATGATCGAAACCATTAGGTGCAATGAGCGTAATGCCAAAAGGCAAACCACTATCACTCATTGATGCCGGAATAGCGATTGCACACAGACCTAATAAATTAACAAAGTTGGTATAAGTTCCCAGTTCAGAATTTCTGAGGATAGGTTCTTCAGCAACTGCACCTATAGTTGGACAAGTGGGTGTAGTTGGCACCACCAAAACATCAATTTCACGCCAAATATCTTGCGTTTTTTTCTTTAAATCTTCTAACTCATATTGTTTTTTGAAGGTTGAAATGGCATCAAATTGAAGTGCCTTTTCGATTACTTTTTTTACTGTTGGATCGATTGCTTCAGACTTTGATTTATAAAGATCTTCAATTGTAATAAAGCGTTCAGCAACCCAAGGACCTTCATACAGTAATTGTGCGACCTGATCAAAAAGGGTCATATCAATTTTCGCAACTTCAAATTTTTCATTCATTTTCGCTACAGAATTTTCGAACGCTTTTTCATACCCTATTTCTTTATCAAGCAAAGGGCAGACTGGAACACCTATTTTAGGAAGTCCATCACCATTTCTAAACCAAGCATTTTGATTCACAAACAAAGGTGGTATCTTTTTATCTTCCGAATCTTCAATAATCGCTAAAACTTTTGCGGCATCTGCAACGATTAAAGAAAAAATCGAAACCACATCTAGAGTTTTACAGGCGGGTAGGACGCCCTGCATGGGCACTTTACCGGGAGTAGCTTTTAATCCAACAATATTATTGAGTCCCGCAGGAATTCTTCCAGAGCCTGCCGTATCTGTCCCTAATGAAAAAGGTACAATTCCTCTTGCAACCATGGAGGCTGAGCCCGAACTTGAACCACCACTAATATAGTTCGCATCAAAAGTATTTGGTACCACTCCAAATGGAGACCTTGTCCCGACTAAACCTGTGGCAAATTGATCTAAATTGGTTTTACCAACTAATATCGCACCTGCGTTTATCAGACGATCCACGACTTGGGCATTTTCCTTGGCAACATAGGCAAATTCAGGACACGCAGCAGTTGTTACTAGTCCGGATACATCGATATTATCTTTAACGACAAATGGGATTCCATACAAAGGTAAAGTTTTATTTTCAGCTTTTTCAAGTTGCAATAATTGTTTCTCAACATACCAATCCGGACAAATCAAAATCAAGGCTGGATCATGAGAATCTAAACCAGCAATTAATTTATAAATTAAATCTCTTGGCGTCTGACCTCCTCCCTGATAAAGTTCAGTCCACTCACTGATCGTAAAAGCTCTTTTAGTCAATTTGCAAGCCCCTGTATTAAATTAGATAGAGGGGTTGTCCAACCCACAATCCCACCCTGTGCAACAATCATCTCGATGGTCGATTGTTTAAATTCCGGGAAATAACTTGCCGTTGCATCTTCTATCAATAGACAATCAAAGCCACGGTCGTTCGCCTCACGCATCGTGGTTTGCACACAAACCTCAGTCGTCACTCCAACAATGATTAATTGAGTAATGCCTCTCTCATTGAGTATTTTTCCCAGATCCGTATTGTAGAAAGCACCTTTACCGGGTTTATCAATCACCACTTCTCCGCTTAAGGGTAGCAACGGTTCAATAATTTCAGAGCCGTATTCGCCGGCAATTAATAAACGTCCCATGGGTCCTGGGTCACCAATTTTTGTCGTTAAATTTCCTCTTCGGATTTTAGCGGGAGGGCAATTACTGAGATCAGGAAGATGTACTTCACGGGTATGAATTACAAGACCAGATAATTCTCGCCATACAGCGAGTAACTGCACTACCGTTGGCACGATATCTTGCAAGATCGATACATCATTACCTAAAGCCTCACCAAACCCGCCTGACTCCACGAAATCTCGTTGCATGTCAATTACTACCAAAGCACAAGACTCTAGTTGCAATTGAAAATCATAGGGCCTTGCTTGAATTATTTTCATATTGATAAGGTTTTTAATCCTTCGATCAACTGCAATGAGTTGGCGACTGCCCCAAACACGCCACCTTGCATTTGAATCATTTTTAAGGAAGCTAAATAATTCCCATAATCAGTCGCTCCGGTACAGTCTTCTAGCAATAAACACTCATAACCTCGATCGTTCGCATCGCGCATGGTTGTATGCACGCAAACATCAGTGGTAATACCAGTCAAAATTAAGTTACGAATACCTTTCGTTCGCAAAATCATGTCTAAGTCGGTTGCATAAAAAGAACCTTTACCGGGCTTATCGATTAAACACTCACTAGCTAATGGGGCAAGTTCTGGAATGATTTCCCAACCTGGCTCGCCACGAATGAGTATTTTTCCGCAAGGACCGGGATCACCAATACCAGCACCAATATTTTTGGATCTCCACACTTTATTTGCAGGTAAATCTGTCAAATCAGGACGATGACCCTCTCTAGTGTGAATCACAAATAGACCTAACTCACGAACCTCCTTGAGTAAGTTTTTGATTGGCTCTATCGGGGCTCTGGTTAAGCTCAAGTCATATCCCATCTTATCGACATAACCGCCATATCCACAAAAATCGGTTTGCATATCAATCACAATTAATGCCGTGTTTTGCAAAGTCAAATTGCCATCAAATGGCCATGAATAAGGTACTGATTGAATCATTTTCACCTCCATTAGATGGATTCATCAAACGAACTTGCGAGAAGCGACAAACATCTTTAGATAAAAATATCTATTGATATTGTTAGTGAATTCAGTTTAAGTTGGACTAATTTGGCTCAGTCCAGTATTGCACCATAAAACCCCAAAAAGATTCACATTGGTGCATAACTAGTCGAGTACTCTACATTCGCACACAAATTACAACTTGTAGCTTTTTTGACTAAAAACTTTAAGATAAAGTACTAAGTGTTAACCTGCGTTCGTGCCATCAATCAAGATAAATGCTATTCTTGCGGCTTGCCCGGATCGATTAGTCCAAGCATGATTAGTTCCTCTCTGAATCAGCACATCCCCAGCATTAAGAATAGTCTCTTCTGACTCTAGAATGGCGGTCATTTGCCCAAAGAGAACAATTGCATAATCCACAGTTTCAGTGATATGCATCCCTGGGTGTTCCCCTTCTTTTAAATCATGGCCTGCATCTTTGTAAAGATGAGCAAACATGGCATCGAGCTGCTTTTTTAACTCGACTGGATCTTGCGGATCAGGTGGGTAATCAATAATTCGAAGTACTGTACCATTTTTAGGCGGCATAATGCCCTGATGAGTATGAATATCATCATGAGCTTTAATAAGGGCAGGACTTGGACTAGTTCGCCAAATGTTATTGACGCGATAACCCGGTCTCTCAGCTACTTCTCGAATGGAAGTGGGTGGTCCGTCACTAACAAAGAATGATCTGCCATTTTCATCATTTACTGTTACTACTCGTCTCACTGGGGGTAGCTCACTATGCATCTG
>CAISYI010000252.1 GCA_903889595.1 uncultured beta proteobacterium | reverse complement strand
TTAGATATGGCCGGAAATCAATGGGAGTGGGTATCCAGCGCCTATCGGCCTTATCCTTATAAAGTAGATGATGGTAGAGAAAACCAAAGTGCTGGACCAGTTCGTGCTACCCGTGGTGGAGGACATGATTCAAATGCACAAGAAATTACTACTACCCAACGTGGTAAATATTTATCCCGTAACCCCAAAGCGGGCCATCACAATATTGGCTTTCGGTGCGCAAGTTCTTATTAACCTGGATTGGCACCAATTTTCTTAGCTAGCTCTTTCATAGCTAATAAATCTTTTTCGGTGGATTTTTTAAAATTTTCTGGCGAAGATAAAACACTCACTAAGCCAGCTTCCTCAAATTGTTTTTTCACCTGCGGGTCATCTAAGGCTTTTACTATCTCTTGATATAGACGATTAACTAGCTCAGGAGGAGCCTTGGCTGGCAACCAAACACCGAACCAACCAATTAACTCATATCCAGTGACACCAGCTTCATGCATTGTTGGCACATCAGGTAATTCATTCCATCTAGTTGGACCAGTAATGGCTAGAGCTTTTAATTTACCAGTTTGCACCAAAGAAAGTAAATTTTGCGTACCCACAAAGCAAAGATCGATATGACCTCCCATCAAATCAGTAATGGCTGGCGCGGTTCCTTTGTATTCAATATCTTTCATTTTGATACCAGTCATCGTTTTCATCATTTCTGGCGCGATGTAGGTAATATTGCCAATACCGGCTGCGCCATAATTTAAACCTTTTGAACTGGTCTTGGCATATTGAATAAATTCTGAAACTGAATTCACAGGTAAATTCGGATTGACCACAAAAAGTTGACCATAATTTCTGGCTAGCATTGTTACTGGCGTAAAGTCTTTGATTGTGTCAAATGGAATATCAGCATTGAAGGCTGGGTTAGATGTCATCGAACCGGTAGATAGCAAAATCGTATAACCATCCGGGTTAGCCTTGGTAACGATACTCGGTCCAATAATACCTCCACCGCCACCACGATTATCTACTAAAATTGTTTGACCAGTCACGGTGCTCAAGCGTTGTGAAAGAATTCTTGCAATCGTGTCAACAGGACCACCGACTGCAAAGGGAATCACAATTTTCACTGGCTTGTTTGGATAATTTTGAAAAGAGGATTGAGCAAATGCTGTAGTCATGAGCAACATACTGCCCAAACAAATATAGAAATTCTTAAAAACTCTTGCACCTAAGCTTGGTAAGTTCATTTTTGTCTCCTTTTTTATTTTTAGAGTATCAGTAATTTCGATGGTTTTTAGTTAAATTAGGGGTTATTACTGATCTATGTAAGTCTAATTTTTATTACCCTAAATAATTATTCTTTCCTTTTTGAATTTACAGTTGTCACTTTTTGAAATCATGTAAGATAAAGAAATAATAAGGAGACATGCCATGTGGAAAAAAATGGTTGTAGGTTTATGTATTTCTTTTTTGGGAATCAACTTTTGTTTTTCTCAGGATAAAAATTCTGGAACCTTTCCCCAACATATTATTAAGTTAATAGTCCCGTTTACTCCAGGCGGCCCTGCAGACAATTTAGCTCGCCCACTTGTAGAGATGTTAAACAAGCGATATGGGTATCAAATCATTGTTGAGAATAAGCCAGGAGCGAACACCGCCATTGCAGCACAATACGTGGCAAGATCTAATCCTGATGGTTATACCCTCTTGTTAGCAAGTGATGCTGGTATGTCATTAGCTCCAGCGACTCAAAAAAATATTCCATACGATCCAGCAAAAGATTTTGTCGCTGTAAGTATGGTTGGTCAACTAACACAAGTGCTTTTTGTTAATGCCAATTTACCAGTTAAAAATGTAAAAGAGTTGGCTGCCTTAGCGCGTAAATCTCCTAACTCTCTGTCCTATGCATCCTACGGGATAGGAAGTCAAAGTCATGTCTCAACCGAAGCGATGGATCGACTCCTTAATATTGAAATGGTTCATATTCCTTATATCGGGGCTTCTACCGCTTTTCCAGATTTGATTTCCGGAAATACGCAAGTGATGATGTCAGCCATTTCTGGACCTTTACCATATATTCGGGCAAATAAATTAAAGGCCTTAGCGATGGTGGGACCAGAAAGACATAAATCACTACCGGATGTTCCAACAATCAGTGAAGCAGGACTTCCTGGGTTTGAATCAAGAGGCTGGTTTGGTATTGTCGCGCCAGCAAAAACACCACCTGAGATCGTTAAATTACTGAGTGAGAAGATATGGGAGATTTCTCAAACAGAGGATTTTATTTCTCAAGTAATAGATCGTCAGGGATTTGATGTGGCAAAAGTTAAACCTACTGATTTTCCTGAGTTTTTAAAACAAGACCGTATTAAATGGAAAACGCTGGTAGATCAAATGGGCAGTGCATTAAATTAATTTTTTAGGATAAAACATGATGCAAATGAAACAGGAAACGCGTGATGGAATGCAAATTGAATGGGATATGCCCATTCTCATGTCGGACGGTTTAACTCTCAGAGCTGATATATTTCGTCCCATCGGAGCTGGGCAGTTCCCGATTATTATGTCCTATGGCCCCTATGCAAAAGGTTTACATTTTCAAGAGGGTTATAAAAGCCATTGGGCGAGACTGACTAAAGCGGTTCCTTCTTTACTGACAAAAACGAGTAATAAATACCAAAATTGGGAACTCGTAGATCCTGAGAGTTGGGTGCAAGATGGCTATGTCATTATTCGTATCGACTCCAGAGGCGCAGGCAGATCTCCGGGCTTAATGGACTGTTGGTCAGCACAAGAAACACAGGACTTTCATGAGTGCATTGAATGGGCTGGTGAGCAAGCTTGGAGTAATGGGAAAGTGGGTTTGAACGGGATTTCTTATTACGCCATGAATCAATGGAATGTTGCCGCAACTAAACCAAAGTATTTATCAGCTATCTGCCTGTGGGAAGGATCCTCCGACTACTACCGAGAATTAGCCAGGCATGGCGGTATTCTGTGTGACTTTTTAGACACTTGGTATAAGCGTCAAGTGTTAGGTGTGCAACATGGCGTTGGTGACCGCGGGTCTAAAAGTATCGTGACAAATGAGCCCATCGCTGGACCATTAAATTTACGTGATCAAGAACTTTTAAAAAATCGATTAGAAATCGATACTGAAGTGTTGAATCGAGAATTGATCGATGATTATTACTATGCAAGGATGGCTGATTTTTCTCAAATTGACGTTCCCTTACTATCCACCGCCAATTGGGGTGGTCAAGGTCTTCATCCAAGAGGAAACTATGAAGGCTATTTACGTTCAGCTTCAAAACAGAAATGGTTAGAGGTGCATGGTGATACGCACTTTACCCATTTTTATAGTGAGTATGGTGAGCCACTCCAAAAGAAATTCTTTTCCTACTTTCTAAAAGACGAAGATTCAGGTTGGGACAAACAAGCACCAGTTTCCCTCAATATTCGCTGGCCGGGAGAAAAGTTCGTATTACGCCCGGAGAACGAATGGCCTATCGCAAGAACTCAATGGACAAAATTTTATTTAAACCCCGAAAATCAGAGTCTAAGTCCTGAACGAAATGATGCTGAAAAAATCTTAAGCTATCAAACGATGTCTGATGGAATTCGTTTCATGACGGCGCCTATGACTGAAGATCTAGAAATTACAGGTCCATTAGCAGCAAAATTGAGAATTTCCTCAGACACCATCGATGCTGATTTATTTTTAGTACTTGGCGTTTATGATCCACAGGGTAAAGAGGTCGTTTTCGTTGGTTCCAACGACCCACGGACGCCGGTTGGACTAGGTTGGTTACGGGCATCCCATCGTAAAACTGATCCGCAAAAATCGACTCCTTACCGTCCATGGCATACTCACGACGAAAAACAACCATTGATTCCAAAACAAGCTGAAGAGTTAGATGTCGAAATCTGGCCAACCTCGATAGTTGTTCCAAAAGGCTACCAATTAGCCCTTAGCATTCGAGGCAAAGACTATGAATTCGATGGAACAGCTGCACCAATACCCAATGCGCCATTTCCAATGAAGGGCGTGGGGCCTTTTACGCATACTAATCCAAAGGATCGCCCACCTCATATTTTTAATACGCTAAATCACATTCACTTCTCAAAGGACTTCACTCCTTATATTCTTTTGCCAATTATTCCCCCTAAAAATGACTAAAGTCACACAACATCAATTTAATTTTTTAAAAGAATTTTTTGTTATGGGTTTTAGGTCATTGGTAACACATTGGGTAAGTGAATCCTTACTTGTAATGGGGGGTCTTTTGAGTATTAACAAACCTAAGCTTGCAGAAAATTTCAGGCTTGATCCTACCTGATTAAATTTCCAGTAATTTAGAATGCTTTCAAGTACCGAATGGCTAGTAATCGATTCTGAATAAAACCATTCTGGACATCGATATCGCGCCCGTACTGAAGTGAGAATCTACCAATGTCAGTATAGGCTAGAGCACTAAGTAAGAAGCGTTGAGTATTCACAACATTATTTTGATAAACATTGTTAATTTCGGTAGCGCCGCCAGTCACATAAAAATAGGAAGCGCCTACCGTGAAGGTTTGATTAATCTTGTAGATAGGACCTAGTTGGGTAGTTATTACTGGTTTTTGTGTTAAAGACGTATTTGTTGTTGATCCACAAGCTGCTGCGCATTGAGCATTTCCACCAAACCACTGAGAATCAATAGCAATCATGCCGTCAAGGTTCTGAGTAATGCGTTTATGAAAGCCTATTTGCAAATCAGATGAGTAACGATTGTTACCCAAGTTAAAGACTTGTGAGCTATTGTAAGTGCCAGTTGGTAATATTAAATAGGCTGCTACGGCAAGGTAGGTACGCGTGTCATGATTAACGTAGGGCCATATTGCAGTTGCTAAGGAAGTGTCACCAACCCCACTGCTTGAGGGATTAGTAGCTAGTGAACCTGAAGGCGTGATAGTTCCATAGGGGGCCTGTATAAAGGAAAGACCTGGC
>CAISYI010000251.1 GCA_903889595.1 uncultured beta proteobacterium | reverse complement strand
AGATTTTACGTTTGTGACGAACAACCATCGTAGTGAAAATGGTGTTGAGCATATGTCAGTGGTTGTTGATGAAAAACATATCAGGGTGAATGGGAGTTACTTAACTCAAGGTCATGATAAAACGGTCAAACTTCTAATCAACAGGTCTTCTGGAGAAATCGTCAAAGAGGAAGTCAATTTTCTTCCTGAATACGTTAATCCCCAAACTTCTAAATACAAAGGGGTCTGTGAAAAAGGTTGAAATCAAGTAATAATTGAGTGCATGATTTTTAATTCAGGATATATACCAAGATAATTAAATTACCCTGCAAAGATTACTTCCAAAGATCTTTGGCTGTCCAATTTACTGGGAATCCCATTTTTTCAATATCAACGGTTGGGTGTTCATTTAATAACTTACACAAGCTGTGTGACCATCCAGAGTCGGGTAAGATTACTTTTAACAGTACCTGTATCAATACTGCTTGTGCATAAAATCTATCTTGTGAAGTTAAGTCATCAGAAAACTTTTTTGCAACGGCAGGTTTAATCGTATATTTTCTGTTCCATAAACGCTGATGATGTGCTGCCAAATTTCTCAGGTAACTTAATGAATGAAGCCAAGATGAAAATATCGACCCATCAAGTTCATATTCCTTTGTGATTTGTTTCTGATGCTCTCGTAATAAATTTTTAAAAATTTTAGATAACGTTCCTAAAGATAAAATTTCAAAAATCATCCATGAAGGTGGTAACGGAGGATCAGTATATTTTTCAAAATAATGCTGAATAAATACTTGTCTTACAGCTCTTTTAGAATGATCATGCCCAATATCCTTCTTCAAACGATCAAAAAAACTAAAGTAATCAAAATTAGACGAAAATGTCGAACAATCTAAATACCAATGGACGCCGACGCGTTCACTCATCACTTGACTAATGGTTGCTCTAACAGCAACTTCAATTCGCTCTAACGCATCTATAACCAAAAGCCGAAGTTTTCTATCAAATACGTATAAATCACTTATGTCTTCAAAGCAAGTATTTCGTATAAAAGTGTGAGAGCCATCATTGTTGTAATTCAATTGAAAAGGTAAAGCGTAGCCAGATAAACGAAAGTAGCCTACAAATTGTAAACATTGCCTTGCATAACTTTCATCCTCAATGATCAAACCTCGATTTCTCATAATCGTAATTTGTTGTTCGATTGAGGTTGGCGGCTTCTGATATCTCATAAAAAATAAAAAACCCTCCTGGGTGAGCATTGTTAAGAGGCTTGGAGGGTGTTGTTAATAGTATAGTTACATAAAAAGGCTTTTAAGTCTATCGAAATGCACAATTACAACATTATTTTTTGGTAATAAGTATTTTCATCGTACTTTGAAAATCTAATTACATAGATTAATGTTCATCTTAACCTGTTCACCAATTGCAACCTCAACATTACCCATAATTTTTATGCTGGATTTGTCTAACAGAAAATATTTTTACGTTTTAAACAAGGCTATAAATTAAGCGAAAATCTTTTTCACCCATGACCATCTATTAAATTTGAAGTCTGTGGTTGTAGACGAAAAAGTTACAGGGTGAATAGCAGTTACTTAACTCAAGGTAACGATAAAACTGTCAACCTTCTTCTCAATAAATCTTCAGGAGAAATATTAAAAGATGAAGTAAATTTTGTTCCTAAATTTACTAATCCTAAAGTTTCTACCTACAAAGAGGTTTGTGTAAAAAGATAACAAAAGTTACAACATCTTAACGTTACTTTAACTAGTTATTCTCTGCAAAGGTAACATGCACAAGTAAGTAAAAAAAGTCCTAATCAAAGGTTTGCCTCAATTTAGTTAATCTGAATCCTTGTTTTCGCTTCGATTAATAGTTTCCTGACTTCATCAAGCGTTGTATCTGGGTGGTTGTTATAGTCCATTAATCGATGCGTTTTAACACGGTCGCCGCCAACTTCATTTAAAACTTCTCTTACTTTTTCATGGGCAGGCTGTCTATAGTGGACTCCACCCGAAACCTCTATCGTTGCCTGCGTTAAGGCACAAAACAAACTGATCTTATTGGCGTTAGGTAAACAAATACGATTGTCGTTTTTGTTCCAAACATCACGACTAGCAAGAAGTTGAAGAGCTCGATCAATGATGTTCAGATCATCTTGGGTCGCAGGCAAGACCTTGTAGGCATTAATGGTCACTTGTAGAGAATCACTCTCTTCCTGAATTGCTACTAATGGAAACCAGCCAAAGGGTAATTTAGCTACCTTTGTTGAGACATACTTACTATCGGCAATTTCGAACCGAGTTGGATCTTCAGGATACTTTCCTTCTATCTTGCCTAAGTAATTCCCCTTCAAATCTACTTTCTTTAAACTGGCTGTGACCATCCTTGGTGGTGAAGAGTCACTGCAAGACTGCAACAACTTATCAAAATTCGCTTTTAAGGCATTGACTGCACAGGGCACACTGCAAGTTCCAGCAAACTCACTACCATTATTTTTTAATTTACACACGACGAAGTCTTGGTTTGATTGACTCAGTGCAGAGTTCGAACTCATTAACAGGAAAATGGGTACTAATGAGGTAAGAATTAATTTTCCTAAAGTGGGCAGTTGATTTTTTATCATGATCATTTCTTAGATAGAACTTTTGTATGAAACGGTTGCAGTTGATCAATATCCGCCACTGACTGCGTTTTGATATCCCACTTGAACATTTGGATTTTGATTTCATCTTCCGTAAAATCTACAATGGTGAAACCATGTTGTTCAATTGGACTGATCTCTTCCACAAAATCAAGATAAAGTGATGGCTTCGCACCAGTCCCTCTTCTGCCTGAAGGCCAACCATTAGGGCCAGGTCTCGAGCCAATGGGTCCAGACAACAAAACATTAATTGGGTTTTTAGAAAAATCTAAATTACCAGATCGATGCATATTACCTAAAGCGATGGCATGTAAGTCACCACTGATAACGAGTGGAATTCTGTCTTGCTTGCTATGAATGGCCGTCATGATGCGATCATGCTGTTTCAGCCATCCCTCTTGCCAGTAAGGCTTTTTCTCGGCAATCGTGAGCTTCCCATCTTTACCCAAAACATCCCCGTACCATTCGCCCCACTTACCCGCTGTCCAACCTGGTGGATTGGAGGGGACATGCACAACATGTTTCACACTGGAACTCGTTGTCCGATAATTTAGCCAGCGCTCTACTTCAGGATCTAAATATACTGCACTGGGTCCAGCTAAGGTTTGAGAGCGACGAACATCGTACAGAAGGATTTCTGCTAAGTTGCCGAAGCGCAGTGTGCCGAAGCTTTCTGAAACGCCTGCTGCTTTATCTTTAGCAGAGGACCATGGCAAACCCAGGGGACGTCCTTTATCTGCCAAGAACTCTGGATAATATAAGCTCTGAGTAGATCTAGCGAGTTGCATCATAAAGTACGAGGGCGGAAAGGTAATCACCTCATCGGTAGCTTCATCATTATCGAAATAATCGTGGTCGTCTTGTAAAAAGAATACCGGCGTTGAACGTAGGTCGGTGCCGTAGACGGGAGTAATTTGCGAACCAGCAGCCTTTTTTAAAACATCCTCATTACTCGTTCCTAAGACTTGCGAGGATCTCTCATAGCTTCCAGCATAAGCAATGGACTCTGGTCTTTTTGCGAAAAGAGTTGATCCCACTGGTGCGAGTAAATCCCAATAAACATGATCACCATTGGCAATCACTGCGTCTGGCTTAAAACTTAAACCGCGCTTTAATAATTGATTACGAACTTTTGATGGTAAAAATCCATGCATCTCATGCCCACCAGCGCAGGTATAAATGAAAAGACGAAAATTTTTAGTTTGCTCTTGGGGCGCAGGAAAGGTTTTTAAAGGCCAAGTCTCACATAAGCTCTTACCAGAGCTACTGGTTAAATTGAGTAAGTACTCTTTATTGGGTACTAGATTATCTTGATAGAAACTCCAACACTCTCCTTCGGTGTCCTCCATCTTACCAATGACTTTTCGTGTACCAATCTTCAGAATCGGAGGTTTACTCTGTAAATCATTGAAGGAGACCTTGATGAGCATTTGCGTGTCATTCACCGTCGGCAGAATATGTCGAACCGTACCTTGATCCCAGCTACCCTTATTGGGTTGGGTCTTGCTTTGCATAAAATCAGCAAAGATTTCGGGGGAGACAGCGCTTGATAAAGCTAAGGCTGAACTAGATTTAAAAAATTCGCGACGCTTGGTGCTCATAAAACAATGTCCCCTGTAAGGTTTTAATTATTAAGGTTTTACTCGTCAAAGTTTAATACTCAATTTCTAATTAGTATAGTTTTGGGTGATGAATTCGACATGGAGGAAATCGTTACTGAGAAATACCATAGAGGGTAGTAGGAAACCGCCCTCTCATCTTAAATCCTCGTAGTTTCCTTTGTAGGCAATAACGTGACGCACTCCCCCTCTCGGATATTCGGTATCACCTTTTCTTCTTGGGATTAAGTGAACATGGCAATGCCAGACCGATTGACCTGCGGTTTCGCCGCAATTCATGCCAATGTTATAACCGTCGATAGTTGAATCAAACTTACTTAAGTATTCTTTCTGAGAATGTATTAAATTGTGAATCGCAATCACTTCATCTTGGGATAAACCAAAGTAATCGAGAACGTGGCGTTTGGGTATAAAAAGTGAATGATGCTCAGATACAGGAAAGGCGTCCCGAATCACAAAGGCTAAATCGTTTTCTTCAACAATCCGACCACGATCAATCGTCTGAACATTACAGAATAAACAACCGTCAAGTCTCTTTTCACTCATTTAATGTTTCCTCTAAATTCT
>CAISYI010000250.1 GCA_903889595.1 uncultured beta proteobacterium | reverse complement strand
CTCTGCAAGTAGGCATCTCTGATAAAACTATACTTATCAAACGCAGCACTTTCTAATAAATCACTTGATCCCAAATATTTTGCTCGTTGATCAACAATCCTCACTCCTGTAATAGAGTTTCTTAATGGAATATCATCGATCCGTTTAATTAGAATATCTGTTTGCAGATCAAAGAACCATCCAAAAGTATCCCTAACTGTACTTGGGCCCAATAATGGCAACACCATATAAGGTCCGTCAGGTATTCCCCAAACGCCGAATGTTTGCCCAAAATCTTCACTATGTTTTTCTACTCCCGCAGCGGATGCAGCGTCCCAAATACCACCCAGTCCGATGGTTGTGTTGACAACCACGCGCACCACACCATCAAGTGCATCTTTTGGTTTACCTTGCAGTAGGCTGTTGACAGAGTTATAAACATCACCAATGTTTGAAAAAACATTCCGAATTCCTGTCCGAACAATACTTGGCAATACATATTCATACACTTTTGTAACTGGACGAATTAAGTAATCATCCAAACCATCGTTAAATGAAAGTACTGCTCGATTGGTTTCTTCCCACGGGTCTTTTTTGATCCGAACTTGTCCATCTGGGATTGTGGCGCAAGAAACCAAAGCTAAGGTCAAGATTGCTAAACTCAATCTTTGAATTGTTAAGGAAAAAGAAGTTTGAAGTATTTTCATTAAATTATTTTTTTTCTGCATCCTTACCAGAATCAGCAGCTTTACTGTACAAAAACTGACTAATAAGACTTTCTAAAACAATAGCAGACTGCGTTTGCGTAATTTTACTGTTTTCGCCCAAAACTTTCTCATCTCCACCAGCTTCTAAACCAATATATTGCTCACCTAGCAAACCAGAGGTAAGAATTCTAGCAGAGGAATCTTTCGGAAAATGGAATTTCTCATCAATGTTTAAGGTAACTCGAGCTTGATAATTTTTATCATCAAACTCGATAGATGCAACTCTCCCTACCACTACACCCGCACTTTTTACAGGAGCTCTGGGTTTTAATCCACCGATATTATCAAAGACAGCTGAAACGCTGTACGTTTTAGAAAAACTAAAAGTACTCATGTTTCCAGCTTTTAATGCTAAAAATAATAAGGCTGCAAAACCAATTAGGACAAATAGTCCAACCCAAAAATCTAAGATATTTTTTTTCATTGCATCCTCACCATTGGATTTATATCAGTCTTCTATGACAATTAAGTCGAAAACATTACTGCTGTTAATAAAAAGTCGAGTGCTAAAACCGTTAAAGACGATATCACCACTGTTCTTGTTGTCGCTAATGAGACGCCTTCTGGGGTAGCCTTGCTCTCAAATCCTTGATATAAAGCAATAAATGTTACGGCTACACCGAACACTACACTCTTAATCACACCATTACCAATATCTTTGATAACATCAACACCCCCTTGCATTTGAGACCAAAATGCACCTGAGTCGACGCCAATTAATTGCACACCTACGAGATAGCCCCCTAAAATACCAACCGCACTGAATATTGCAGCCAAAATAGGCATTGCGATAATTCCACCCCATAATCTAGGCGCTAATACCCGAGAAAGTGGATCTACTGCCATCATTTCCATTGCACTGAGTTGTTCGCCTGCTTTCATCAAACCAATTTCTGCCGTTAAAGAAGTTCCAGCACGACCAGCAAATAGAAGTGCTGTAACGACTGGTCCTAATTCACGCGTTAGCGATAATGCTACTAAAAGCCCCAGTGCCTGTTCTGATCCGTAACGGTTCAAGGTGTAGTAACCCTGCAAACCCAATACAAAACCAACAAATAAGCCTGAAACAGCAATAATCACAAACGAGTAATTACCCAAGAAAAAAACTTGATCTCTGACTAAACGAAATCGTTTAAAAATACTTCCTGATCTTGCAAGAATCGCAAAAAACATTCTAGTTGCATATCCGAGACTAAGAACATTCGTTCGAATCATCCCTCCGAGTCGTGAAATTTGTTCTGAAATCATACAGTTGACGCTTTTTTATTGGGGGTTTCCTTTGGTGTATCTAAACCAAAGTCTAGACCAATGTCTGGCCCTGGATAATGAAAAGGAACTGGACCATCTGGTTGAGCATGGATGAACTGCTGTACAAAAGGGTCTTCAGATTCTTTTAATGCTTCAGGTGTGCCCTTTGCGGCAATCTTTCCATCTGCAATAAAGTACACATAATCTGCTATACCAAACGTTTCTGGCACATCATGGGTTACCAAAATACTCGTAGCCCCTAGGGCACTATTCATGTCTTTAATTAAATGGGCGGTGACTCCTAAGGCAATCGGGTCAAGTCCAGCAAATGGCTCATCATACATAATTAAAGGCGGATCTAAAGCAACTGCTCGGGCAAAGGCAACGCGTCTTGCCATTCCACCCGATATTTGTGAGGGCATTAAATCTCTAGCGTTTCGCAAACCAACTGCATTAAGTTTCATCATGACTAAGTCACGAATCATGTCTTCATCTAAGTCGGTATGCTCGCGCAATGGAAAAGCCACATTTTCAAAAACGCTAATATCTGTAAATAGCGCGCCAAACTGAAATAACATGCCCATCTTACGACGAGCACTAATTAAGCCTTGATGATCCAACTTACCAATATCCTGATCATCAAATTTTACTTGTCCAGAGGTTGCAAGAACCTGTCCACCAAGCAAACGCAGAATTGTGGTCTTACCACATCCTGATCCACCCATGACCGCAGTCACTTTTCCTCTTTGAAACTCCATATCTAAACCACTTAGAATCTTTCTTTCGCCGGGGGCGTAAGAAAATTCAACTTGATTTAAAGAGGCGATGATATTGTTGGGGTTTGATTCCATCCCATTATTATCATTCAAATTTGTGTTGCAAAAAGTTTTCTTATTAATTCCTTAGAATTCAGACGTTTTTTCGGTTTTTTTAACCTTTTTGCAACCAATTCCAGCATTTTTACAATACCAATGCCTAAAGCAACCTATAAGGTTTTAATTTGTTGTCATTCTCTTAAGCAAATAATTTGTCATCAAAAATAGCAACTGCCCTGGTCCACCCAGCAGAGGCGCCTCTAATTTTATGGGGGAAACAACTAATATAAAAGCCAAAAGGCGGCAACGCCTCTAAATTATGTAATTTTTCTAAATGACTGTATCCAATATCACGACCTGCTTTATGTCCCTCCCAAATTAGACTCGCATCTTTAGTAGCTTCATATTTTTTTTGTGTATGGACAAATGGTGCATCCCAACTCCAACCATCAATGCCAGTTAAACGTACTCCTCGCTCCAATAAATACATAGTTGCTTCGTACCCCATGCCACAACCTGCAGAGACATAATCATCGTAACCAAACCGTGAGCCCGCCCGTGTATTAACGACGACGATATCTAAAGGTTGAAGTGTGTAATTGATTCTTTTTAACTCTTCTTCTACATCTTTTGCAGTGACAACATAGCCATCTTCAAAATGTCTAAAGTCAAGTTTTACGCCAGGAGCAAAACACCACTCAAGCGGTACTTGATCAATAGTAATAGATGGTTTTTTTTCTCCTAAAGCATCGTCCATCGTATTGTGAAAATGATAGGGTGCGTCTAAGTGAGTGCCGTTATGGGTCGAGATCGTAGCAACCTCAACCGCCCAGCCCTGTCCATCGGGAAGTTCGTTTTTTTGTAATCCTGGGAAAAATTCTGCAATACGCTCTACCGTATCTGCATGAGTAAAGTATTCTATTTTTGGTTTAAACGATGGCGGATCACTAATCGTTTCATTATCTAAATAGATAGATATATCTATCAATTTTCTTGTCATTTTGTCCCCTATTTTTTGTTGTTCTTTTAATTTACCACAACTTTTTTTAGGGGATTTTTTTGTTTTTGTTTATCGGTATCCGACTTTATCAAGTATCTTTTGTGCTAGTTTTTGATTTTTTGCCATGGCTTCAACGGGTACATTCTCTGTAATAAAGTTACCTAATTTTATTAAAACATCATTTTCCACCTCTACTGTTTTCACAACCGCCCATTCATTGTTCCTATTAGCAAAATATTTTTGCGCTTCATCGCTAACTAAATATTCCATGAACTCTAGGGCTGCTTTGGGATGAGGAGCATTCTTTGCAACACCAGCACCTGTTATGTTGATATGAGTACCGGTCGTTTGTTGGTTTGGCCAAATAAATCCAATGTTACTCATCATGGTTTGATCTTCAGGTTTACTGGACTTCATCAAGCGTGCTAAATAATACGAATTAGTTAAGGTAACACCACACTCTCCCGTTGCAACAGATTTTATTTGATCCGTATCTCCTCCCTTAGGAGATCTTGCCATATTCGATACCATGCCTCTAGCCCATTCCTCGGTTGCTTTTTCTCCACGTAATTCAATCATTGAACCTATTAATGAAAGCATATAGGGGTGGGATCCAGAGCGTGTGCAAACTAATCCTTTATTCATTGGATTGGCTAATTTTTCATAGGTATCGATATCTGAAGGTTTTACTTTAGATTTGTTATACACAATCATTCTTGCTCTCGTGGTGAGTCCAAACCAAGTTGAACCGTAATTATCTTTTTTGGATCTCAAATTTTCAGGTATTCGTTCCTCTAGAAGTTTTGAGTGTATTGGTTTAAATAATCCCTCATTTTCAGTTTTCCATAGTCTTGAGGCATCTACCAACATAATGACATCAGCTGGACTTTTATTTCCCTCACTTTTTAATCTTTCGAATAGTGCATTATCACTAGCTTCGATTCGATTTATTTTGATGCCAGTTTTCTTAGTAAATTCACTATAGAGCAACTCATCAGTCTGATAATGCCTTGCCGAATACAAGTTCAATTCTTTTTCACTGGATGAAGCAGTATTTATTTGCGCATTCGTGATGAACCCAAAACTGCATCCTACTAGAACAATCAGAAAACTGATGTGCTGTTGAAATTTTCGATGACTCATTTTTCGATACCCTTTTCTTAATAAACGAAATTTCATTCTATCAATAATGAGAATCATTATCATTAGTAAGGAATTGAATATTTTAATCTTCAACACAAATCTCACGAGATGCCATTAACTAAATGCGATTCGTGAGCTAAAAGCTTTACGAATATTTACTCAACTCAAGTAATAGATTGAGTCAGTCATTTAGTGTTTTTCTCTAAAAAAATAGTAAGTATAAATACCGGAATGAGCCCCACCAATACGATAGTTAATGAAGGTTGCGCAAGGTCTGATAAACGCTCATCAGCCGCAAATTGATAAATTTTCATTGCTAAGGTATCAAAATTAAATGGTCTTAACAACATCGTTGCTGGTAATTCCTTCAAGACATCGAGAAACACAAAAATAGCACCGATAGTTATACTTCGACTTAATAAGGGAAGATGTATCCTTTTTAAAATTTGATATCTTGTCTGGCCGAGGAGTGATGCAGACTCATCTATTGAGATACTAATGCGAGAAAACCCAGCCTCTAAACTTTGGATGCTTGATGCTAAAAATCTAACAATGTACGCATAAATTAAAATCCATAAACAAGTTGATATCCACCAAGCTAATTCAAGAAACTCTAACAAGGAAAGTACTCCAATACCCAAGACCATCCCAGGTATTGCATAACCAAAACCCAACAAACGATTAAGCCAAAAGTAACTTGGGTTAACTCTCACTAGATAGGCTAATCCAACGGCAATTAAAACTGAAATGAAAGTCGTTGTTAAAGAAACGAGCAAAGAATTACTTAGCCAATTTAAGTAACTAGCATCCACTTGGAATCCTATCTGATATACCGATTGCAAAAGTAAACTCACTGGCAATAAAAACCCCAGAAAAACAGTCCCTCCAGAAAATACGCAGGCAAATAAGGCATTGACCCATCCTAACTTGATTACTTTCAGTGATTTTTTTTGATTTTTAGCATATCGGATTTTGGATCTACTCATTTGTTCAATTGACAAAAGAAAAATCACAACAACACATAATCCAAGAGCAAGTTGGATAGCTGAGACTCGATCACCAAAGGATAACCAAGCTTTAAATATCCCCGTCGAAAGTGTTTGTATCCCAAAATAGGACACTGCTCCATAATCGGCTAAAACCTCCATCATTACCAAAGCTATTCCTGCCATTATTGCTGGCCTTGCCATTGGTAAAGCTAACTTATAAAAAGTTTGTGTCTGACTATATCCGAGTGTTGCAGATACCTCCATCAAAGTTGAGTTGCGCTCTATGAACTGCGTTCGCATGATTAGATAAACATAAGGATATAGACATAATGAAAACGTCAGAATGGCTCCTAGAAGTGATCTCGGTTCTGGAAAAAACCATAGGGAATCCGATCTGAAAACCATTCGAATACTTGTTTGAATAGGTCCAGAAAACTGAAGTAAATCTACAAATAAATAAGCCATCACATATGCAGGTATTGCGAGGGGCATTATTAAGGCGAGCTCAATCACTTTTTTTCCGGGGAATTCATAATTCACAACAAGCCAAGCATTACCAATCCCAAGCATCAAGACTCCAAATGTAACTCCTAGCATTAACTTAGAGGTTTCAATCAGGTAACTAGGCAGTAAATATTCCCACAAATGTTGCAAGTTACTTGTACTGTTTAACTCAATTACCCCACTTTGCACTAGGGGATTCATTGGCAATATCAATCCAATGAATGGTAAAAACAATAGTGCGGCAATAGGAACAATTATTAGTTTCATTTTTTCAAAGTTGTATTTAAGTAATCACACTACCCATTAGAAATTAATTTATGTATGACTTTTCAAAATACCCTTCTTTCGATTAATGATTTAACGGTGACGTTTTCAAAATCTAATTGTCAACCCTCAACTCCTGCCGTTAATCATTTCAATCTACAGTTAAATGAAGGTGAAATTGGGTGTTTACTTGGACCGTCAGGCTCTGGTAAATCGACCGTGCTGCGCGCTATTTGTGGATTTGAACATCTTAAGAGTGGCTTGATTCAATTACAAAATAAAGTAATTTCTACGCCAAGATTTGAACATCCTTCTCATTTAAGGGGGATTGGAATGGTTTTTCAAGAGTTTTCTCTCTTCCCACATTTGACAGTTATAGAAAATATTAGTTTTGGTTTGCAAGGTCTATCCTCAAAAAATAAACACATTAAAGCAAGGCAGTGGCTTGATAGAGTTTTACTTCTTGATAAAGCGAATTCCTATCCTCACGAACTCAGTGGTGGTGAACAACAACGTGTGGCATTAGCGAGAGCCATGGCTCCAGAGCCAAACTTAATTTTGTTAGATGAACCATTTTCTAGTTTAGATCTTGAGCTAAGAGAACAACTAGCCCTAGACTTTCGAGCTCTCCTTAAGTCACGTAACATGACTGCGCTCATGGTCACACATGATCAATCAGAGGCTTTTACTATTGCTGATAAGGTAGGTGTGATGTGCAGCGGTGAATTACTTCAATGGGATACTCCGTATCAGATTTATCACCATCCAACGAACCAATTTGTGGCTGAGTTTATTGGGCAAAGCTTCTTTTTAAAAGGTATCCTGTTAGCAAATGATCAAATCAAAACAGAGCTAGGTGAGATTCCTTTTTATTCATACTATCAAACTGAAATCGGACAAACCTTAGAAGTGTTAATTCGTGCAGAGAATGTTCAGTTAGAAGTTAACGGAGCCATCAGTGCCACAATTATCAATAAAGTATTTCGAGGTGCAATGTACTTGTACACTCTTAAGTTGGACTCAGGTACCAACATAGTTGCTTTTAATTCCAGCCAT
>CAISYI010000249.1 GCA_903889595.1 uncultured beta proteobacterium | reverse complement strand
CTGATTTGGAAATACTACATTATTTTAATTCGTAGTATTTTTTTTAGTGTCCTCTAACTTCGGAAGATACTTTACACTAACCAAGAGCCAAGGCTAGAAAAATCAAGCCTTGGTTTTTTACTTTTAGCAAGCCACCCAAGCGCCTACACGCCTAGGACTTAGGTGACTCATGAGATTTAAGCTGGTAAACCTGTTTCGATTGGCAATGCTGGATCTCTTGACCATTCATTCCATGAACCAAAATACATCTTCACGTTATCAAATCCTGCTTGTTTAAGAGCTAAATAGGTATTGGAAGCTCTAGCACCTTTAAAGCAATACAGAATAATTTCGTCATTGGTTTTAATCCCAGCCGTTTGACATTCTGCTTTAATTTCATCAGGGCTCTTAAATACTGGTCCTGCTCCAGAGGGTTTCATGAAACGATACCACTCTAACCATTTAGCACCTGGTAAGCGACCTTTTCTAGGTGCAAAATCTTTACCATAAGGAGAAGAACTATCACCGATCCACTCATCGACATCTCTTACATCCATGAGAACAGCGGCACTACCAAGCTTTTGTTTGACATCTTCGAGCGTAACCATCACACCACTACCAGTCGTACTAATCGGAAATACTGCAGGAGTTGGTGTTGGGATTTCAGTTGTAGTAGAAAGACCTGCTGCCTTCCATGCAGATAAACCGCCATTGAGGACTTGAATCTTTGGATATCCCAACCAAGTCAGCAAGAAATATCCACGGCAGGATTGACCGTAGCCACTATTCAGAGAATCTTCATAAAATACTGCTGTTTCTTCGCCAGATAAACCAATCGCACCTAATTGACTAGAAAAAGATGCTTTCAAATCTTCTAAGCCTTCAGTCGATGAAGTTGCAAGATAGGTAAAAATTTCACGCAGATTCACGGCACCTGGAAGATGCTCAGCTGCGTATGCATCAGCATCTCTAGTGTCAATAATGACCATTGGAACTTCAGTCATTTGTTTTGATAAATCTGCTGGAGAAACTAAAATTGGTAATGCCATCATGTTTGCCATACGATTTCCCTTATTAAAAAATATAAACTAAAAAATTAACCTAATTCAAGTAAAGCACTCACTTGGTTTTTAGACCAATGAGTCATTTGCCATTTCGCATGGACCTTTTCTTCCTTTGCTTTTGAAATTCGCCACTCACCTTGCTTCTCGATCACGCCCTCTAGGCGCATCGGTAGAGAGCTAGTTTTAATTCGGATTGGTGAGTTATTGCTTGAAAATAGAATCGTTTGATCACCCGCTATTTGACTTGCAATAACTTGCGCTTGGCGCATGATGGGTTCAATATACCGACTCACTTTTCCTTCAACACTAATACAATCGCCCAATGCAAAAACATTCTCTATATTGGTCTTTAAAGTTTTAGGATCTACGGAGATACCTTGATTCCATTCAATCCCAGCTGATTTAGCGATTGAACTATCAGGTTGTAAACCCATACATAAGACAATTTCGTCAACCTTTAACTCAAGACCCGATTGCATCGATAAGATTTTTTTACCCTCTAGGTGAGTCATTTTTAAAATCTGCTGCTCACCATGGAATTGAATATTTAGAGCTTCCCAAGACGTCATCAAGGCCGTAGATGCAGCTTCTGGGATTAAATGTGCAAGGGGACGTTGGCTGGCATCTAGTAATGAAACTTGGTGACCCGCTAAGGCCAAATCATTCGCTAACTCACAACCAATCAGTCCAGCACCAACAATGACAATTTCCGATTTTTTACCATCAAGCATCTTACGTAGTTCACGATAAGCGCTTAGGTGATTGACATGCCAACAATCCTGAGCTGATAAGAGTGGGTGACGAACAGGTTTAGCACCGTGAGCAATCACTAGATATTTATATTTAAAGACACCTTTAGTGGTTCGCAGTTGCTGCATCGTCGGTGAGATATGCACAGCGTGAGTAGATGAGAAAAGTTTCACCCCAAGTTGCTTTGCTGCTTGCTCACCACTTTGTAACACTAAGCGATCTACTTGAATTTTCTTTACCAGTGCGTTGGATAATTGTGGCTTTTCATACACTTCACCATTACATCCCGTCACGATCGAAATCGAGAGATCATCAGTCAGTTCTCGAATGGCTTTAGCAGCTTCCCATCCGGCCTTACCAGCTCCAATAATGACCACATCACTATAGTTGCTTCTTAAAAAATTCTTATCCTCAGAAGTGGAATTCTTCGCCAATTGTTTTTTATCGATAACAAGGTGCAATACAAAATCTGCTTTCGTCACACCACATAATGGGCAGAACCAATCCTCTGGAATATCCTCGAACCGAGTCCCAGGAGCTAGCCCACTATCAGGATCTCCTTCTTCTTCCTTATAAAGAAGTCCACAGGCTTTACAAATAAAGGTAAGCCAGCTAGTATTTTCAGTAGTAACTGCGGAACTCATTTGTTCAGTACCCCCTTAATTTAAAAAGTTTTGACTTTTTAACTTCGCCATTTCATAACGAAGATGTTTAAGAGCTGGTGTCACAATCGCCACAAAGTGCGACTCTCTTACTCGACGTTGAACGGCTGAGCTGAGTAAATAACCACGTGCGCCTTGGTGTAAAAGTGCTGATTGAGCCGCACGTAGAGCGATCTCAGACGCATGCGCACGTACATCTAGCACCTTTAAGACATATTCATCGGAAGACTCGTAAGGTGTTTGTGCCAACACCATAATGCGACTTCTGAGATCATCGAGTTCATGCTGCAAAGCAACGGGACGATCTTCTAAAAATTGATTCACTTTGCCAAGTTGCGTCTCCACTTCCCACATCGAATCAATCGCGCCTTGCGCAACGCCTAGTCCCATCCCGGTTTGTAACAAAATAAAGGATGCCTTAATGTTTTTGATAAAAGGCTTTGCTGGATCAGCCACAAGATCATCGGCTGTAATCAAAACATCTTTAAGATATAAGCCATAAGTAGAAGTGCCCTCCATCGCAGAAAATGATGGACAGTCTTTGAGAGTCACGCCAGCTCGGTCACAGGGCAAAATAAACATGATTTGATGATTAGGATCGACCTCACCCGTTTGTTCGTTAATCACGGCACAAACTGTTCCAAAATAATGATTTGGTCCAATATGACTTACCCAGGGTAGCGTGCCACTAACGGAATATCCACCCTCAACTTTTTTCGCTTTGAGCATCATCGTCTCGATGCCAGAGAATGTTTTCATAGGATTGGACATACCGGTTCCACCGAGGGTGATTCCTTTCGCATGCTTTTGCAATGCTTCACCAGTAAGTGCAGGATTTTTAGAGGCTTGCATGTATACACCGCATACATCATGACACCAAACGACAAAGCCGGTGGCACCGCAGACGCGCGAAACTTCTTCCATACACTGAATAGCTAAACCAAAATCCATGTTTTCTTGATCAAGACCAAGATGTGCGCCAAAAGCACCCGCAGCACCCAAGTCTTTGAGAATAGCTTCTGGATAAAACCCTTCCTGGTCGCAAGCATCTACTACTAAAGCTAAATCTTTTTGAGCAATCAATCTCACTTTTTCAAGTATTTCAAGTCGTTTTGCGCTGATTGATAAGTCTTCAACGGGTTGTTCTAGGGTCAGTTCCATGAATGTGTTTCTCTCTATGTTTTAGATCGTACTGATTTCGAAAGCAATGGTATTACGCATTGAGTTCGCAACCGGTGAGAAATAATTCGCATGTTTAACGATGTCATCTAACGCCTCTTTCGTCGCATCTCCTTCGATATCGACCTTTACACGAATTGCTTGAAAACCCATTTGTTCTGGTGTACGTTCAGCACCGTCTGCGCCCCAAGCAGCAGAATTACCAATATCGCCTTCAAGATGAATCTCTAATTTAGATAACTTCACTTCACGCAGTGAAGCCACTGCAGTGATG
>CAISYI010000248.1 GCA_903889595.1 uncultured beta proteobacterium | reverse complement strand
TCGGACTGACGTTCAAAGTCCATAAATCCTGTCATTTTTCCCATAGCAATCTCTCTTATTCTTTCGTTAAACTTTTGCAGTTTTCTTTTCGGCTAATCCCTGAGCTTTTTCCCACAACTCACCTAAGGCTCTCTTATACTCTGTTGGGAATACTTTAATAAAACGGGCTCTTTCACTTTCCCAATTACCTAGTATTTTTTTAGCTTGTTCAGACCCGGTATGGCGGAAATGTTTTTCTACTAAACCCTTTAGGATTTCCTCGTCACTAATGCGTTGACCACCTTCTTTTACGTTTTCAGGAGCATGCCACTGAGAAACTGGAATTTGCTTTTCTTGTTCTAGTTTTGAGAGTACTGGCTCTAAAGTTGCCATCGTTGTATTACAACGTTTAGCAAATAAACCATCTTCGTCATAAACATAAGCAATACCACCACTCATACCCGCTGCGAAATTTCGTCCTGTATTACCAAGCACCACAATCGTGCCGCCAGTCATATACTCTGCGCCGTGATCGCCTGTGCCTTCAACAACCGCAATAGCACCTGAGTTACGCACCGCAAAACGCTCGCCAGCTACCCCATTAAAGTAGGCCTCACCCGCAATTGCTCCGTATAAGACAGTATTACCAACGATGATATTTTCACTAGGATGTCCTCTGAACTCGTTTGGTACTCTTACAATGACGCGTCCACCTGATAAACCTTTACCAACGTAGTCATTTCCGTCACCAACCAAATCAAACGTAACACCATGTGCTAGGAATGCGGCAAAACTTTGGCCAGCTGTACCATTTAATTGAACGTGAATCGTATCATCAGGTAGACCAGCATGTCCGTATTTTTTAGCAACTTCTCCAGACAACATCGCACCAACAGTTCGATTCACATTCTTAACTTCAGTAATGAAGGAGACCCTTGTGCCCTTATCAATTGCTTCTTGAGCTTTTGCAACTAACTCGTTATCAAGTGCTTTTTCTAAGCCATGGTCTTGGGTCTGAACTTGACGTAAATCAGAGTTAATTTGTTGATCAGGCTGTGCAAAGATTTTTTTGAAATCTAAGCCTTTTGCCTTCCAGTGCTCGATTCCCTTCTTTGTATCCAATAAATCAACGCGACCGACTAAATCATCAAAAGATCTGATGCCTAATTGGGCCATAATTTCCCGAACTTCTTCAGCTACATAGAAGAAGAAATTCACTACGTACTCAGGTTTGCCGGAGAATTTTTTTCTAAGGACTGGATCTTGCGTCGCTACGCCAACTGGGCAAGTATTCAGATGGCACTTTCTCATCATGATGCAACCTTCAACAACCAATGGCGCTGTGGCAAAACCAAATTCCTCAGCTCCCAACAAAGCACCGATCACGACATCTCTACCGGTTTTCATTTGACCATCAGCTTGCACTCGGATTCTGCCACGCAAACCATTTAAAACTAAGGTTTGTTGCGTTTCAGCCAAGCCTAATTCCCAAGGTGATCCTGCATGTTTGATTGACGACAAAGGTGAGGCACCCGTACCACCATCATGTCCGGAAATCACCACGTGATCTGCTTTTGCTTTTGCAACACCTGCTGCGACCGTTCCAACTCCAACTTCAGAGACTAGTTTGACAGAAATATCTGCTGATGAATTGACATTCTTTAAATCATGAATAAGCTGCGCCAAATCTTCAATCGAGTAAATATCATGATGTGGCGGTGGTGATATGAGTCCCACTCCTGGTACTGAATAACGTAATTTACCGATGTAATCTGATACTTTTCCACCAGGTAATTGACCACCTTCGCCAGGTTTTGCACCCTGAGCCATCTTAATTTGAATTTGGTCAGCTGAAGTTAAATATTCTGCGGTTACACCAAAACGACCCGACGCAACTTGCTTAATTTTTGAGCGTAATGAATCACCAGCTTGTAATGGGATATCTGCTTCAATCACATCTTTACCGAGTTGTGAGGCTAAAGTTTCGCCAGTTCCAATCTTAATTCC
>CAISYI010000247.1 GCA_903889595.1 uncultured beta proteobacterium | reverse complement strand
TTCAATTGCATGGATTGTAATGGCTTTAAATTTTAGTAAGGCCTCACCATACCATCTGATTTCAAAGGGGAGACGTTCAATCGCATCCCAAATGGTTTGACCTTTTGGAAGGAGATGGTTTGACTCTAGGGACTGCCATACCTTCTTTGACCAAATCAAAGGAGCCGGTCCAAAATCCCAATCTTGCGCATCTGCGCCCATACGACCAAACTCATCTCTTAGCAATTGATTATCCTTAAAGAAATGTTCAGTAGCTTTGTTCTTGCCGAGCCTTTTGGCTAGAGTGAGAAATTCTGTATTGGGGTGAATGATGGTAAAGGGCTCTGAAGCATTAGCCATAAACTGATTCAAGTAGAAGGACTTCATAAAGACAGCCTCTGAGTCTAAACAGAGATAATTGTCACACCCAATTAATCGCCATGCTTCGGCTTTGATGACCTGTTGGCTTAAATAGCCAGGCATTGCATAGTAGCGCTCTAAACTGGCCTTAGAATCTAAATGGGTATTCGACGACACAATCGACTCATCTGTAATAAGATGAAATTCACTGTTGGATTGAAGCTGAGCCCAATCAATTTCTTGGGTAAAAAGGGCCAGATCTTCCTTTGGCACACTTAAATAAAAAGGAATTTTATCTTCATTAAATTTTGCAATAGAGGTAATCAGCCGCTTGGCTCGGTAGACATCTTTTCGATACGATTTACAAAATAAAATAAAGTTTTGCATTGCATAATATTAAAGGAGTTTTGCTTAACCAAGATAAATCTTCAGAAGTAATTTTTATGCAAAGAAAAACTATGAAAATTATCACTCTAATTTACGCAGACACAACTGTAAGTTTTAATGATTTAAAGAAAATGAATCCCAAAAAAATATTACAACAAGCGGGAGGAAACCTAGTGGCTATTTTGAACCAAAATAAACCCGAAGCGTATTTATTATCTGCTAAGTATTATGAAAAGATATTGGAAATTTTGGATGATATTGTTTTAGGTGAATTAGTAAAAAACAGACTGAAAGGTAAAACTGTGAGAGTGAATCTTGACGACCTATAAGTGTAGGTATTAATCAAAAATTAAAATTATGATAATCGTGATCAAAAAGGGAATATTAATACCCAATCATTTTCTTGCCAAGGCAGGTTTGGACAATCAATCCGTGTTGGATATAGCCATAGAAAATGGGGCTATTGTTTTAAGAAAACCATTCCAATCATTTAGAGCTGGATGGAGAGAGGCTGCTCAGCAAGTGAATGCTTTAGACGCTGATATTTTTTTGTTAGAGGAGCTTGAGAATTTGCAAGATGAGGATTGGGTTTGGTGAAGCGCGGTGATTTTCATCAAGAAAAATTTGGCCCTTTTATGGATAGGAAAAAAATCACTGCTATCCAAGCACCTTTTCAGAGAAGTTGAACCAAAATTTTGGTATCGTTGACAACGGGTAATTAGCATCCTCGTCTCTTCGAGAGTCCTTTATTTTCATCAAATCGCATCGCTGTTGTATTTGAGTCAGCCATTGCTTTTCCTACAGACAGTTTGAAGTATTCCAGTTCCATCATGATGCATCATTTAGTTCTTCGTAATCTATCATGAAGGTGTTGCGGCCCACTCGCAGAAGATCTGACACCGCAGCTTGCTTTTTGGCAATGCGTAATGGGCGATCTTTGATAAATATGGTTCGATCTAAAATTTCAGGAATACTACGCTTTGTATGAGTGAACTCAATGGTTCCATAAGGTGTGTGATGTATTCCGCCAGCACCAGTGGTCATCACAGTTAGGCGACTGAGGGGAATTTGCGAGATGACACCATGTTCAGAAAGCATACTCTCCAAACTCAC
>CAISYI010000246.1 GCA_903889595.1 uncultured beta proteobacterium | reverse complement strand
TATTCAGACAAGAATCATTAAAAATTAGTAATTGAAGCTAGTCAGTTTTTCAAATTTACCAAATTGGTGCGCGATGGTTATCTCTGGTGCAAAACATTCATGATGCAGATTATTGGTGCATAAATAAGGTCTTTATCGCCCTTTAATAGCTAATAATCACCATATTGATGCTTAACCTACGTTTGTTTTTACTATCTATTAGGAGTTTTAATGAATACTTATCGCCCATACGACTCAGAGCGTCCCTTGTTTAGTAGTCACTGTAGCTGTGGAAGACACGCATCAGATGCGGAGCACAAGCTTGATTTATCAGCTTCAATTGATGAAGAAAAAATGAGCGCAGATTTTGTAGAGGCAAGTTTGGTGAAAGCCTTATTTCCGCAAGAAAGCCGTCGTCGTGCATTCTTAAAAGCCGTCGGTACTGGTGGAGCCATGAGCGCACTATCTGGGTTTTTGCCTATTGAGAGCTTACAAGCAATGGCTCAAGAAAAAGCGCCCCTTGAAAAAACAGATTTAAAAATTGGCTTTATCGCTATTACTTGCGCTACGCCTTTAATCATGGCTGACCCACTCGGGTTTTATAAAAAACAGGGTTTGAATGTTACTTTGAATAAAACTGCCGGTTGGGCTTTAATCCGTGACAAGATGATCAATAAGGAGCATGATGCTTCGCATTTCCTGTCACCAATGCCATTGTCCATGTCGATGGGGGTAGGCTCGGATCCTAATCCAATGCGTGTTGCAACTATTCAAAATGTGAATGGTCAGGCAATTACTTTAGCGAACAAACATAAAGATAAGCGTGACCCAAAAATGTGGAAGGGTTTGAAATTCGCGGTTCCTTTTGAATATTCAATGCATAACTTTTTATTACGCTATTACGTTGCACAAGCGGGTCTTGATCCAGATCGTGATATTCAGATTCGTGTAACCCCACCACCTGAGATGGTAGCAAACTTAAGGGCTGGTAATATTGATGGCTTTTTAGGGCCTGATCCTTTTAATCAAAGAGCTGTCTATGATGAAATTGGCTTTATTCATATTTTAACTAAAGAGATTTGGGATGGCCATCCATGCTGTGCTTTTGGAACTTCAGAAGAGTTTATTAAGAAAAATCCAAATACTTTTGCAGCCCTATACCGCGCAGTTCTTAATGCATCAACCATGGCACGTGACCCAGCTAATAGACCTTTGATAGCTAAAGTAATATCACCTGCAAATTATCTCAATCAGCCAGAAACAGTAGTGATGCAAGTATTGACCGGTAAGTTTGCTGATGGTCTTGGTAATGTTCAAAACGTGCCAGACAGAATCGACTTTAACCCAATCCCTTGGTACTCCATGGCGACTTGGATGTTAACTCAAATGCAACGCTGGGGATATGTCAAAGGCGATGTCAATTACAAAGATATTTCTGAAAAAGTATTTCTGCTAACAGATGCGAAGAAGTATATGAATGACATAGGTCTTGCGATTCCAGCAGAGGCAAAAACAGGTTACAAAAAGGTGAAGATTATGGGTAAAGAATTTGACCCTAGCCAGCCTGCGGCCTATTTGAAATCTTTTCCAACCATTAAAGCTTAAGGTTAGGATTTAAAAATGAAAAAGCTTTCGATAAAAACAAAGGGATCGATACTTTCGCTATTGATTTTATTATTTATGCTGTTTGTTTGGCACATTGCTACAACTCCTAAAAAGGTGTCAGCTCCAACTGTTTCTAGTGCAACAAGTGAATATGATGCATTAATGGGCAAAAGTAGTGAGTCAAATAGTATGGATTCGGT
>CAISYI010000245.1 GCA_903889595.1 uncultured beta proteobacterium | reverse complement strand
GTGCCCGCTTTGACCGCAGCACGAAGCATATCTCCTGTTGAAATCTGGGGGATACCAAATTTCTCGCAAATAAACTTTGCTTGCGTTCCCTTACCTGCACCGGGGGCACCTAACAAAATTAATCTCATGTTAATTCCTCTTTGATTGCAATAATGACCGTATTAACTAGAAAACTTACTAATATTGCTCCATTCTAGTCGAGCTTTTTCTAAATCCTCATAGGTATCTACACCGAGAGGCGGCATTTGTTCTGAAATTTCTACAGCAATTGAATAGCCATACCACAAAGCCCTCAGTTGCTCCAACGCTTCCCACTTTTCAATGGGGGCGGGGGCTAATTGCGCAAAGGCCTTTAGGAAGTGCGTCTGATAAGCATAAATCCCAATATGACGAAGGCATCGCACCGAATCTGCCACAGAGTTGGCATCACGCTGAAAAGGAATTGCCGCCCTGGAAAAATATAAGGCTTCACCTTTTTGATTTTGTACGATTTTTACAACATTGGGATTATTAATGTCAATTATATCTGTAAGGGGCACTCCAGCGGTCGCAATGGCGCACTGAGGATTATTCTGTAATGAATTAGCAACTAAATTAATCAGCTCAGGGGGGATGAAGGGTTCATCGCCTTGCACATTCACCACAATCTCTTGATCTGCTAGTCCAAGTAGCGTGACGACCTCACTTAAACGATCGGTTCCTGTTGGATGAGTTGGTTTGGTTAAGATGACTTCAAAGGGGAAGTCTCGACAGGCGCTTTCGATCTCCACTGAATCGGTGGCAATCACAATACTCTGCGCCAAACTTTTTTGCGCTTGCTGTGCAACCCTAATGACCATTGGGGCGCCACCAATATCTGCGAGTGGCTTATTAGGCAAGCGAGTGGATGCCATACGAGCTGGGATGATCACACGAAATGGGGTGGGCATGAAGTAGAAAAGAAACTAATAAAGTGATGAAGTTTAAAAAAAAGTATTAGCTCAAACTAGGTGCAATTTGTCTTGCTTGATCAATTAACATAACTGGAATGTTATCTTTCACAGAATAAGCCAGTTTGTCGAGATCACAAATTAATTCCGAGTTAACCTCATCAAAGCGCAGCGATCCCTTGCAGTTCGGGCAAACTAAAATATTTAAAAAACGTTTTTCCATCGCTTTACTCTTTCCTAGAGAATTTTAATGACTTCGTTGCAAGACAGCAGTTATCCACTTTAACAGTGCATCACTGAGGGTGGCCTCAAGAGGAACTACCCAAACCCTAGAGTCTAACCAAGCATTACATTTTACGGCATCTTTCTCTGTAATTAACAAGAGTGGGTAGGTCTCAATCGGAAATTGGCTAAATGGATTCGTTTTAAAGTCGGCATGATCGGGTAGTCCCACCCCTTTAAGATTGGGAAAGAAGTCTCTCAGTGGCTCAAAGAACTTTTCTGGGAAGGCAATACCAGCAATCGCTGCAACCCTTTTATCCGGATGATGATTCGCCATCCAACTGGCTAATTGATTTAAGGACTTCGGTGCAGAGTCCATTGTCGAAGCTAAATTATGAGGACGCAAGGGATAAGCTAGTCCCATTTGGCAGGGTACCGTCTGAACTTGATTGGTATCGAAGATCGGTGTCAGACTACCCTTGTAGAGTTTCCCATCATACTGTTGAGAACCTTGTTGAACGAGTTCAAGAGTGAGGTCTCTAGGTCTAGTTGTCACCTCGCGAAGTGGCCCCGCGGGTAATAAAAAGCTATTTCCATTCCCTCTAACATCTTGGACCACTATTTCAATATCACGACCACCATCTCTGGCACATTTTCTGCCCATTCTATAATGCTGCAATCCATCATCACTAACAAGAACATTACACTGAGGGTGCTTTTTAAGTAAATCGAGTGCTGTGTTGGCCCGTTTTTTTCCCACCCAAAGTGGAATATTGAGGGGTGCCAATTGTTGTGCGATCAAAACAGGTTCATCTCCAACCTCCTGCGCAGAGTGAAAATCGAGCACTTGCTTACTGCTCTCATCTTGATCACTAGTTGCGCGGTAGGCTCTAGCAATAACTCCAGGTTTAAAACCGTAAAAATGTAATGCTTTAGCCATTGCAATTACGATGGGTGTTTTACCCGTTCCACCGACGCGAATATTACCAACAATAATAATTGGGACGGGGAGGGTTGTAGCTGAAAAAAGCCCTAATTGATAAGCAAGTTTTCGAAACCAAATAATCAGTCCATAAATACAGGCAAGGGGCAAGAAAAGCCAACTTATTAAATTAGCTGATTCCCAAAAGCGAGGTGCATGAAGACGCATAGTTGATGAATTGAAAACTTTAAGCGGGTTATTTTTTTGATTTCGCAGGATTGATGTCCTGCGTAGCAAATACCACTTGAGTAATATTAGCCTGACCAGCTAATTCTAGAACAAACATCACCGATTGGTGCGAAGCTTTAGCATCAGCAGATATAACTATTCTGCCATTATTTCGTTCGGGCAGACTTAGAGGACTTGCGTCTGTATTTTGAGGGATATCCCATTGCTTAGCAATTTGATCTATTTTTGAACCCAATTGATCAATATCCACCGTTACTCCATTAAGGGCATAGCGCCCCTCTTTACTGATGGCAATCTTCATTTCTTTGACAACAGGGCTACTTTTGACACCTTGGGCGGTAGGTAAATTGATTGAAAGTTGTTGATATTGCGTAAATGTCGTCGAAATCATTAAAAAAATTAAGATAACCAATAAAACATCAATAAATGGAATTAAGTTGATTTCAGGGGGTGTATGTAAAAGAGACGCTTCTTCATTTTGCCCCGGCAAAGAATCAAGGAGTGGTCGATGTGATAACACTTTGGCCTCTTATCTATGTTCTTTAATGCTCAAAATTTGCTTTGATGAACAAACGGGTTGCCTCGTTTAACTCATCTTGGCGATTATTTGCCATACCGCGCAAAAAACGCCAACCGGCAATGGCTGGAATAGCAATCAGTAAACCAAACGCAGTATTGTAAAGAGCCATTGAAATCCCTTGAGCAAGTTGAGTCGGGTTACTAGTACCCCCTTGGCTAGCAAAAATTTCTATCATGCCTAAAACCGTACCAAATAAACCCATTAAAGGAGCTAAAGTTGCGATGGTTGCCAGTGCATTGAGATATTTATTGAGTTCCTTGATGCCTGGACCCGCTACTTCGCGCATGGCTTCAAGGCACTTTAACTGATCTTGATCATGAGAGATTGAATTCAAACCAGCTGCCAGTATTTTTCCTAAGATGGACTTTGCACTCAGTTCAGTAACTTGAACAGAATTTGAGAGGCGATGATCTTTAAGTTCAATTAGTAAAGTAAGTGCTTGCTCCAATGCAACTTTTGGCGCTATGCGATTTTTTTGTAAAAACCAGGTGCGCTCAAGCAAGATTGCAAGACCTATAATTGAAATAAAGAGGAGAGGCCAGATTGGCCAACCGGTTGCAAGGATAATTGTTAACATATCGATACTTTACATGATTTGCCTGTGGATAACCCTGTGTAAAACTTTTAAAAATAAAAAATTTATTTGTTGAATTGTCAAATTATTCCTGTTAGGGTTTATCATAATAAATGTATAAAGTCATTTAAAAACAAGTATTTATGGAATTTTGTCTAATTTTTAATATAAATTTACTATTGGACTAGGCTGTGATTAACCCTGTGGACATGTATTGCCTTTAAACCCTTTGAAATATTGGATTACTTAGAAAAAAGTATGGAAAACAGTAGCAAAATCCTCAGCGTCGGTGAATTTAACCAATTATTATCTGACTTTATTTCGTCAAATTTTGATACTGTTTGGGTTAAAGGGGAGTTATCGAATTTCAAAAGCTATCCGAGTGGTCACTGGTATTTCAAATTAAAAGATGAATCGGGCCAGATTAATGGCGTGATGTTCCGTGGTCGTAATACCAGTGTCGATTTCACACCTAAGGATGGTGATCAGATTGAAATAGGTGCCCAAGTCAATTTTTACGCTCCTCGGGGGGAAATTAACCTGAATGTCCAGGTCATGCGTAAAGCAGGAGCGGGCGTATTATTTGAATCTTTTTTAAAGTTAAAGCAAAAATTAGAGTTTGAGGGATTGTTTAGCCCCGCTAACAAAAAACCAATACCTAAAATACCTAGGGCAATTGGCATTATTACCTCTAGTCAAGCGGCCGCACTCAAAGATGTTTTAACGACTCTGGAGCGTCGCGCAAGTTTTATCCCCATTGTTTTGTACCCTAGCTTAGTTCAGGGTAGCGAAGCCCCTGCAAACCTTATCAAAGCTTTACAGCGAGCACTTACTGCTAATGAGGTGGATGTGATCCTTCTCGTTAGAGGGGGTGGCAGCATAGAAGATTTATGGGCTTTTAATGATGAGACCTTAGCCCGACTGATTGCAAAAAGCACCATACCCATTATTTCGGGTGTCGGCCATGAAACGGACTTTACGATTGCAGATTTTGTGGCGGATCTGCGTGCACCTACACCTACCGCAGCAGCGGAAATGGCAGCACCTGACAGTTTAGAACTCCTCAGAAACCTAGAAAATTTAAGTAATCGGATTCAACGGATGGCAAAAACGCGTCTCGAATCAGAAGCGCAACGTCTAGACCATCTGGTCTTACGGCTAAACCATGCGATTCCTAATCCTGAGCAAATGCGCCAACAACAGGTACTTTTACATAATCGTTTGAATCGTGCTCTGATTGAAAAATTAAGATCCTCAAAGCAACAGATAAGCTATTTACAAACTCGAATTGATGCAATTAGCCCTTCGAAACGTCTCAATAACGAATATCAAGTCCTTGAAAAATATCAGCATCGTATTCAGTTAAGCATGCAGGGGCGGTTTCAAAGGGAGTTATCGAAATCTCAGTATTTAAAAATGCAATTAGAAACCCTCAGTCCCAACCGGACTTTGGAGCGAGGATACTCTTTGGTATTGGAAGATGGCAAACCCTTGAGTAATCCGCAGCAGTTAAAGGTTAAGCACCAATACACCATTGAAATGGCATTAGGAAGTGCCCAGATTCAATTGGCAGAAATTGGTGTGCTGACAAAAAATAGTTAGTGAAAATTAATCAAATACATAAAAAATTGAACTGGTTTGTGAAAGTGTCAAGAAATCGTCTTACAATCCTATTACAACGAATTTATTGAATTTTGAAATTTGACTTAAATAACCCTAGGAGATCTTATGGAACACGCATTACCACAACTACCTTATGCATTAGACGCTTTAGCACCCCACATTTCAAAAGAAACTTTAGAGTTTCACTATGGTAAGCATCACCAAACTTATGTAACAAACCTCAATAACCTCCAAAAAGGTACTGAGTTCGAAAACATGGGTTTAGAAGAAATTGTTAAGAAATCATCTGGTGGTGTTTTCAACAATGCAGCTCAAGTTTGGAACCACACTTTTTACTGGATGGGTTTAACTCCAACAGGTAGTGGTGCTCCTACTGGCGCTTTAGCAGACGCAATCAATGCTAAATGGGGTTCATTTGACAAATTCAAAGAAGAATTTACTAAATGTGCTGTTGGTACATTTGGTTCAGGTTGGGCTTGGTTAGTGAAAAAAGCAGACGGTTCATTAGATTTAGTTTCTACTAGCAACGCTGCAACACCACTCACAACGGATGCAAAAGCTTTGTTAACTTGTGACGTTTGGGAACATGCTTATTATGTCGATTACCGTAATGCACGTCCAAAATATGTTGAATCATTTTGGAATCTCGTGAACTGGGATTTTGTTGCAGCAAACTTTGCTTAATCAAAGTTAAGTACAGAACTGACTTATTTAGTTTGACATGAAGTATTGGATGCGAATCTAAATTCACAGAAGTAAAAAAAATAGTAGCAAAAAAAGGATTGTCGATGAATTTCGGCAGTCCTTTTTTGTTTTTAAAGTCACTCATATTTAGGTTTAATTGCCAAGGTTATTAAAAAAAATTAATGACGCAAAATGGCGGATATGATAAATTAATATATGAATTATGTGAAAAATCTGTAATTAATGATGTTAAATTAAGGAATTGCGTATGTTAATTGAATTTGGCGTAGCAAACTATCGATCTATTTTGGGTAAACAAACCCTCAGTTTAGTGGCAGGGGCTGGTAATGATCACGAGCAAAAAAATGTGATGCATTGTGAAGGTAATCCAGACAGACTTTTAAGGTCTGCTGCAATCTATGGGCCAAATGCCGCTGGGAAGAGTAATTTATTAAAAGCAATCTCGTTACTTCAACGGTTGATATTACACACAGCATCTTCTCAAGAAGGAGTGCAAATCTCAGGAATTGCTCCCTTCTTATTGGATAAAGATTCCCCACTAGCACCAACAGAATTGAATATGGTTTTTGTGGCAGATGATGGAGTGAAGTATGAATATTTCGTTTCTGCAACTTCCAAATTGATTTACAAAGAATGGCTTGTGGCCTATCCCAATAATCGCCCACAAAGGTGGTTTGAGAGAGAATTAAATCCTGTTTCAAAAAAATACAATTGGTGGTTTGGCACGAAGTTTAAAGGGGATAAGGCTGAGAAAAAGGTATGGAGTGAGTTTACGCGAGGTAATGCACTCTTCTTTTCAACTGCTATTCAATTAAATAACGAGCAATTAAAGCCAGCATTTAATTGGATTGCGAATAAGTTAATTGTGGTTTCTTCTGGAATACCAATTGACCCTCTTTTAAGTATTGATTTAATTAAACTAAATGAAGAAGGTAAGATATTAGATTATTTAAAAGCAGCAGATATTGGTATAGATGGAATCAGAATTCAGGAAGATGAGCATCAAACACCAGTGTTTCAAGTAATGATGAATAACTCTTCGAAATTACCTTCTAGAACGAATCTAAGCAATGGATTTAATGCATTGGAGAGCCAAAGTTCTAAATTCATTAGTATTCTTACTGACCACATTACAAATAACAACTCCATTGTCCATTTTTCACTAGAGGATGAGTCAGACGGGACTAAAAAGTTATTTAACTTAACTGGCGGATGGATTAGATCATTGGAGTGGGGAGCTACTCTCTTAGTCGATGAATTAGAAAGTAGTCTGCACACTTACATTAGTAAATTTTTAGTGGGATTGTTTCATGGCTCAAAAAATATCAATAATGCCCAGCTCATTTTTACAACACATGACACTAATTTATTGGATACCAATTTATTAAGGCGTGATCAGATTTGGTTTGTTGAAAAAAATCCAAATAAAGCAACGGAACTATATTCTTTACTTGAATATAAGCCGAGAAAAGATGAAGTAATTGAACGTGGTTATCTCAAGGGAAGATACGGCGCAATACCATTTGTTAGGGAATTTTAGTGCCACAAAAAAGAATTTCAGTTATTCGTAAAAGTAAGGGATTTAGAAGAAAAGATAGCATTCGAGAGACCTCACTAACAATGCTAATTGTTTGTGAGGGATTGACGGAAGAGCTATATTTTAAAAACTTAAGAAGTCTTTTGGGTTTAAAAACAACCGAAATTATTATTGCTGATAACAAAAAAGATTCTGCACCAATTAATCTCGTTAAAAAAGCTGAAGAATTACATTATCGAGACGATGGTTATGACAATATATTTTGTGTATTCGACAAAGATCAACACCAATCTTTTCATGCAGCAAGATCTAAAATACAAAAATTATCGAGTCAGAAAAGAATGCCGATACCAATAGAAGAGGCTGTCAGTATCCCTTGCTTCGAGTTTTGGGTTTTGTTACATTTTAAAAAAACAGATATGGCTTTTAAGTCATCACATGAAATTATTGAATTATTAAGTAAAAATCGACACATCAAACACTATAGAAAATGCGATGTAGTCTTAATGAAAACATTAATGGAAAAAGTGGATATTGCCTTACAAAATGCAATTTGGTTAGAAAAGCTAGGTCATATTCAAAATGAAAATCCGATGACCAGCGTCCACAAGTTAGTTCAAAAAATGAAGGATTTTCAAGCTAAATTTCAATTGTAAAAATAGACTGAAGACACTCAGGGTAAATTAATCGGCTCTTGGCTCAGTAATACGCCAAACTTTTCGAAAACAGTCTGTTTGATGTGATTTGCTAAGTCCAACATTTCAGATCCTTTTGCAGCCCCATAATTCACGAGTACCAGGGCTTGTTTTTCATAAACACCGCAATCAGCAACTCTGTAACCTTTGAGCCCGCATTGATCAATTAACCAACCTGCAGCTAATTTAAATTGTTTTTCACCCAAAAGGTCAGGCGCTGGATAACTAACTAGATTTGTAAATTTTTCTTTTAATTGGGTGTAGGTTGCCAAATCAACGATGGGGTTATGGAAAAAGCTACCCGCATTACCAAGTAATGTTGGGTCAGGTAATTTTTGGGATCGTATCGTGACCACCGCATCAAAAATTTCTTGGGCAGAGGGAGACTTATTCTCCAGGAAGTAGTTTGCTAGTTCCGCATAACTTAAATTGGCTTGCCATTTTTTAGGAATAGCAAAACGAACTTGGGTTACCACATAGGCTTGTAGGTCGCGTTTAAAAATGCTGTCACGGTAAGCAAATTCACATTCTTCTTTGGGAATGACTTGCCAACTTTGTTGGGTATTGAGATCAACTTCAGTAATTGATTGGGTCTTTTGTAATGACTTTGTATCTAGGACTTCAACTGAATCAATCATGGAAGCTGCTTCCGCTCCGTAGGCACCTATATTCTGAATCGGGGCAGCGCCGGTTGTTCCAGGGATTAATGCTAAATTTTCTAGTCCAGGGTAGCCTTCTTCAATCGTCCATCTTACAAAATCATGCCAATTCTCACCTGCACCACAATCTATATAAAAATGCATGGCTGATTCAGAAACTAGTTTTTTGCCCAATATAGACATCTGAATTGTGAGTCCTGGCAAAAAGTCTTGTAAAACGACATTACTGCCGCTCCCAAGGACCTGCCAAGGAATATTTTTATGAGTGGCAAATTCAATTGCATTAGATAATTCGAGCTCATTCTCTACGCTAACAAAATATTCAGCGTAGGACAAAAAACCAAAAGAATTTAGTTTTTGAAGAGAAAAATTGGATTGAATTTGCACAAAAGGTATTATTACTTATTAAATGATGAATTGGAGAAATTAATGCCCTCTTTTGATGTGGTCTGCGAGCCAGACATGATTGAAGTAAAAAATGCTTTAGAACAAGCGAATAAAGAAATTAGTACGCGCTTCGACTTTAAAGGCTCTGATGCAAGAGTTGAAATGAAAGAACAGCAATTAACCATGTTTGCTGATGATGACTTCAAAATTGCCCAGGTGAAAGACGTCTTAATCAATAAAATGGCGAAACGTAATGTCGACGTACGCTTTTTAACCGATGGTAAGAAAGAAAAGATCTCAGGCGATAAGGTCAAACAATTCATTGACATCCAAAAAGGCATCAATGGTGATTTAGCGAAGAAAATTGTGCGCATTATTAAAGATAGCAAAATTAAAGTGCAAGCCAGTATTCAAGGCGATGCAGTAAGGGTCACTGGCACTAAACGTGATGATTTACAAGCAACCATGGCACTACTGCGTAAAGATGTTCCTGAATCACCTCTAAATTTTAATAATTTTAGAGATTAATTTTGTACTACTTAGAAATCTTTTCCTAAAGAATTACTCTAGGAAGACTGCACTAACGCAATCCAAAACGGCATGGTAAAGGCAGCTCCAATCGTCATCAAGGAAATCGTTACTGAGACAATGGGGCCATTACCGCCCATGCGGGTTGCCATCACAAAAGCACTCGTAGCCGTCGGTACGCAGGCAATTAATACTGCGGTTGTGAGTTGCGGTTTGGGTAGGTGTAATACATAGTGACCAACGGTAAAAACAAATAAGGGAAAGACAATTAACTTAATGGTTGTCCAAAAGAAGACGAGAGCCATATCTTTTTTTGCACTCACCCAACTCAAACTAGCACCCACCGTCATCAAGCCAATGGTAATGGAAGCACTCCCCATGCGTTGTAAATTAGAGTGAATAAAATCCGGCAAGCGTATATTGCATAAATTGATGAATAAACCCAACACCGTCGCAATCACGAACGGATTTTTAATTAGCTCTAGTAATACATTGTTTTTAGAATTTCTTGATAAAGAAATAATCGATAAGGCATTCGATAGGGGAACTAGACTTGCTACGGCGATGGCCATCAGTGCCAAGCCATCCTCCCCACCGAGACGAAGCGCTACTGCAAAGGCGATAAAGGTATTGAATCTAAAAGTCGTCTGAATCCCTGAATGGTGGCTTACTGGATCCGGTTGCCAAATCCATTTCGCACTATAAGCTAATAAAGCCATCGATATCATACCAACAGCTAACAGCAATAACATCGGAACATTGTCTTCCCAAACTAATTTTGCTCGACTCGCTGAGGCAATTAAAAGGGCTGGGAATAAAATCCAATACACAATCTTTTCAAGGGCAACCCAAATTTCACGATTTAAAAAAGTAAAACGATTTAATCCCCAGGCAAAGATCATTAGAATAAAATCAGGAAGTAAAATAAGGGCAGTATTCAAGGTATTTGATTTTTTGGACTACTCGTTCATTAAAAGTCTTGTTAAGTCTAGTTAAGCTTGTTTTCAATTACTTCGACGCTTGCATCGAAGGATTCGTTAATATTTTTTTTGCATTTATTTTTAAGTCGGATTTGAAAATACTGTGGTGATGACAAACGAAGCAATCAATCAATCCATTTCAATCAAAAGTAATACTTCGACTATTTTAAGGCAAAGTCTTGATGAGATAGCCTATTTCATTGATTCCTTGTGGTTAGAAAATGGTTTGTCTAAAAATACCTTAAGCGCATATCGAAGTGATTTAGAGATTTTTGCCAATTGGTTGTTTACGACTTATCAAAAGTCGATTCTAGAAGCAACTCAAGTAGAACTTACTGCCTTTATGGCAGCAAAGCGTGCAGACAAAGCAAGCTCTGCTAATCGTCGTTTAACCGTATTTAAACGGTTTTTCAGGTACTGTATTCGCCAAAATAAATTAAAAGAAGATCCTTGTCTATATCTTCGGCAAGCTAAACAACTGATGCGTCTACCCGTGAGTTTGTCAGAAAAGCAAATTGAAAATTTATTACTCGCCCCTAATGTGGAAGACCCATTGGGATTGCGTGATCGAGCGATGTTAGAGCTAATGTATGCCAGTGGACTTCGCGTCTCAGAGATCATTGAGATCAAATTTCTACATCTAAGGCTAGGTGAAGGGGTCTTACATATCTTGAGTGGTAAAGGCAATAAAGAACGTTTGGTACCGTTTGGCGCACAAGCTGCTAATTGGATTCAACGTTATGTAGATGAGGCGCGAGCAAGTATTTTAGGCAATCACACTAGTGACTATTTATTTGTTGGCAGATACACCGGAGAGCACTTATCACGCCAAGCATTCTGGTACATGATTAAGCGTTATGCCATCATCGCTGGCATTGAGGGACATTTGTCTCCTCACACCCTAAGACATGCTTTTGCTACACATTTATTAAATCATGGAGCTGATTTGCGGGTAGTACAGTTATTATTAGGTCATGCCGATATTTCTACAACGCAAATTTATACTCATGTAGCGCGCGAGAGACTTAAAAATATTCATCAACATCACCACCCAAGAGGGTAGTTTTATGACAACAGAAATGCAAACTATGTTTTTATCCGTAGCTTTAATCTTAGGTGCTTATTTACTAGGTTCTATTTCCTTTGCTGTCGTCGTCAGTAAATGCATGCAATTACCAGATCCACATAGTTATGGCTCTGGCAATCCTGGTGCAACCAATGTTTTAAGAACTGGAAATAAAAAAGCTGCCATCCTGACTTTGTTGGGTGATTCATTAAAAGGATTGATTGCGGTAGTTCTTGCGCGTTATTTTTTACAAAATAGCACTCAAGTTGAATGGACCTTACCAGTTGTGATTGTGGCTGTATTTATTGGTCATCTTTATCCGATTTTTCATGGTTTCAAGGGTGGTAAAGGTGTCGCTACTGCCTGCGGAATTTTATTTGGTATTAACTTTATCTTAGGTCTGGCAACCTTATCTACTTGGTTGATCATTGCCTTTTTCTTTAGGTATTCTTCCCTAGCTGCCCTATCCGCCGCAGTCTTTGCCCCTTTTTACGCTGCTTTACTATTTGGTTTTGCACCAATTTGCACAGCCATTTTATTAGTAGGGGTATTACTTACTTGGCGACATCGCCAAAATATCATTAATTTACTCAATGGCACAGAGTCGAGGATTGGTAAAAAAAAATGAGGCCTTAAGCGTTCATTTGTCGTTTATTGTCTCGCACTGAAAGATTTCTCAAATGCTGATAAAGTCATAACTCATCAAACAACTAAGTTACAAAGTTTAAACTGAGCAATATTCGATGAGCCGAAAGGAATGGTTTGTTCATTGACAGTTAATAAACTAAATTTTAAAAAATATGACTACAAAATCCAGCAAAAAAGTATCATCCAAAGATTCGATTGGTATCCCAGTATCGGTAAAAATTCGAGAAAAATTAGTTAAAGCAAAACAACGGTTTCATGCGAACGATAATATTTCCGAATTTTTAGAGCCTGGTGATCAAGATCTTCTGTTGTCAGAGGTCGCAGAAAAAATGAAGGGTGTGTTGGAAAGTTTAGTGATCGATACAGTTAGTGACCACAACACTCAAGATACAGCAAGGCGTGTAGCAAAAATGTTTCTTAAAGAAGTCTTTGCGGGGCGTTATGAAGAAATGCCACGAATTACCGATTTTCCGAACGTGTCCCATTTAAATGAATTAATGGTAATTGGGCCAATCACAGTAAGAAGCGCTTGTTCACATCATTTGTGTCCCATCATGGGGAAAGTGTGGATTGGTGTTTTGCCAAATAAAGACAGTAATTTAATCGGTTTATCCAAATACTCCAGAATTGCTGAATGGATTATGAGCCGTCCACAAATTCAGGAAGAAGCTGTGATTCAATTAGCAGATATTTTAGAAGAAAAAATTAAGCCGATTGGTTTAGCGGTGGTGATGGATGCTGATCACTTCTGTATGCAGTGGCGCGGGGTTAAGGATGCAGATTCCAAAATGCTCAATAGTGTCATGCGTGGACTCTTCTTGAAAGACTTTAACTTGCGTCGCGAATTCCTCTCTTTCCTTGGCAGTCGCTATAAATAGACTGGGCTTCATTTAGGAGATTTTTAATTTATACGGGATGGGAAATAGCTAAAGCAAGGGTTTACACTCACCTTGAAGTGAATTGAGAATCATTATCATTTAAAAGTCTATTTAAATCAATTGGTTATGATTAAAAAAACAGAGTTAAATATTTCAATTATCCTTATGTTGTTGTTTAATTTAATTTGAAAGGGAACTCTAATGAAAGCAAGTCGTCGCCAATTTATTATTTTGTCTGCAACCGGTTTAGCTGCTGCAACAGCAGGTCAAACATTCGCTGCGGATCCAATGGTAGCTGAAACAGATCCCCAAGCTGTAGGTCTTGGTTATAAAGCTGATAGTTCCAAAGTTGACAAAGCAAAATATCCAAAACATGCTGCTACTCAATTTTGTAGCGGTTGCGCATTGTATAAAGGCGCTGCTGGATCTGCTGCTGGTGGATGTCAAATTTTTGCTGGTAAGCAAGTTGCCGGTAAAGGCTGGTGTAGTGCATACGCTGCAAAGGCGTAATAACTGATTTGAATTTAAAGATTGGCAATGCGTAGTAATTCCAACTTTAGCTCAGTCTTTATTTAAAGGGAGTCCACAAAATGGACTCCCTTTTTATTGGTGGATAATTTTGACTGTTGTACCCATTCCAATGACGATTCGTAGGATAGGCATTCAAAAATAACGTAAGTCTTAAAAAACATCTTATTTTTTGGTTAAACTCTGAATAATTGAATTCAAAGGGATATTAATGTTAATAAATTGTGTTGCATATGAAAATGGTCACAAAATTGCAGAAATGCCAATTGATCAAATTAGTGACTATTTAGCCAAACCTGGTGTCTTTGTTTGGGTTGCACTATTCGAACCCTCAGTAGAAGAACTAGGCGTGATGCAAGCAGAGTTTCAGTTACATGATCTCGCTATTCTAGATGTGGTGCATGGTCATCAACGTCCTAAAACAGAAGAATACGGCGATGTCATTTTTTCAGTAGTCCAAATGGTTACGATGCAAGCCAATAAGAGTTTAAAAGTTGGCGAGTTAGATATTTTTACTGGCCCCAATTTTATTCTTTCTATCCGCTCTCGCAGCGAAAAAGCTCTTTTGGGAGTTCGCGCCAGGTGTGAACAGGATCCTCATTTACTTGCCTTAGGACCCGCTTATGTTTTGTACGCATTGGTAGATTATGTTGTCGACGAGTACTTTGAAGTGCAAGAAGACTTACAGTCAGAGTTGGAAGAAATTGAAGCAGATATTTTTATGAAAAGTAAAGGGCGCCAAAATATTGAGCGACTTTATTATTTAAAACAAAAAGTATCGATCCTAAAGCATGCCTGTGTTCCACTGAGAGAAAAATTTGGGCACTTTAATGGTGGCAGAATACCAGTAGTTCTTGCTCAGGCGCATTTAAATGAATACTTCAGAGATCTCAACGATCACTTAGCAAGGATCATTGATTTATTAGAGTCTATTGAAGATTCGATTTCGATGACAGTGCAGGTGAATTTATCTTTAGTGACAATTGATGAAGGTGAAATTACCAAGCGCTTAGCGGCATGGGCTGGTATTTTTGGACTTGCGACCAGTTTTGCCGGTATTTGGGGGATGAACTTTGAAAAGATGCCTGAACTGCAATGGCAATTTGGCTACCCGATGGCGTTAATTACTATCTTTGGCGGCTGTTCTCTACTATATTGGCGCTTTAAGAAAATTAAGTGGTTATAGCTTAAGTCTCTAGCCGTTGAAAGTAGTTAGTGAAAGCTTGTTAAAGTCTTGCTTCGTAATTTTGATAAGATAGTTCGACCTCAGTAAAAAAAATGAAGGAAGTACATATGAGCC
>CAISYI010000244.1 GCA_903889595.1 uncultured beta proteobacterium | reverse complement strand
GTAGTCTCTAGCTAATGTTCTCACTACATGTCGGGTTGAGTCGGTAACGACAATGTCAGACCCTAAAAGATGCACACCTTGAGTCTGTGATTCAATTTTCCCATTTCGCCTCCAAGCCCAGCCGAAACATACAAAACCAACGGGTTTTTCTAGACTGCCTCCAGTTGGACCTGCAACTCCAGTAATCGATAAGCCAATATTTGCTTTGGAGTGCGTAATTGTGCCAATGGCCATTTCACGAGCTACTTCTTCACTCACTGCCCCATGATTTTGAATCAAATCCATCTGAACCCCAAGACTATCTACCTTAGCTTGGTTACTATAGGTTACAAAGCCCCTATCAAACCAATTACTAGAACCAGCAAGATCAGTTAACGCGCTAGATACCATGCCACCAGTACAAGACTCAGCAGTACTGATGAGAAGATGATGATCAATTAGGAACTTAGACAGAGCTAGAGCGTGTTCATTGGCAACGTGGTTCATAGTGAGATAACTCCAAAGCGAACGAGAATCGATAAAACCATTAAGGTAGCAAGGGCTGCGAATAAATCATCTACCATCACCCCAAAACCACGAATCCAAGCAGCAAATGGCTCTAGTCTTGGGCTGGGTTGCCAATCCTTAAAATAAAGATCTACTAAGCGGATCGGGCCAGGTTTTGCAATATCAAAGAAACGAAATAATACGAATGCTAAGGACTGCACAATCCATGAGCAGGGTATAACAAAAAACAAAATTAACCAAAAAGCTAGAATTTCATCCCAAACAATTCCACCATGATCCGTTTTACCTAGTTCTTTACCCGTTAAGCCGCACACTACTATCCCCAGAATCAGGCCAGCAATTAATAACACGATGCTTTCTGATGTGGCTAAACTAGGATAAAAAATATGATAGGTAAGGGTGGCAATCCAAGCCCAAAGAGTCCCAACCGTACCAGGGCCAAGAGGGCTTAAGCCAGAACCAAAGCCAAATGCAAATAAGCGCCAAGGACGATCTTTGACCCACTTGAAGGTGGGGGTTACTCCTACCAAAGATTGCGTGTTCTGAGATAAATCAGAAGGATTTGAAGTGGTTATAAAGTCGGTCATATTCAAGTCCAAATAGATTTAGGATGTTTCAAAGTGATCAAATGATTTTAAATAGATTTGGGTTTGCGTGTCGTTTAGGGAATTTCCCTCTTGATCAATTAAATGCATCCGACCAAATTGATGAGTACTTGTGTTGGCTGAATCAACGTCTTTCATTGCTTCTGTAATTTGACCAATTTTGGTAAGGCGAAGGTTTAGATTACGACCAATTGCTTCGATTTGTGCGGCATGTCTCGTCGGTGCTGTAAAGCATAGTTCATAGTCATCCCCACCTCTTAGGCTACAAAGCCGCCGCAAGTCCTGACCTAATGTGTTGAAAAGAGCTGAGACAGGAACCTGATCAATCTGAATGACTGCATTGCAATGAGACGCTTTGAGAATGTGCTGTAAATCCCCTAATAAACCATCAGAAATATCCACGGCAGCATGAGCGAGACCTCTCAGTGCGATACCTAAATCAACCCTTGGTTCAGGAGCGTTCATTCGGTGGGAGAAGTTTTCATATCCCGCTATAGTGGGCCACTCGCCACGTAAAATTCCGAGTACGTACCTAGCATCGCCAACCTCACCCGAAACCCAAATATCATCCCCAACCACGGCATTACTTCGCTTTAAAGCAGTATTTTTGGGTAGATGGCCAATTGCGGTAATCGATATAGTTAGTGGACCGGAAGTCGTATCACCGCCAATTAATGGACAATCAAAACGATCAGAAATAACATGTAAACCTTCTGAGAAAGCAGCCAACCAATCATGGTTGATGTGTGTGAGCGCTATAGACAATGTAAAAGCCGTAGGCTTAGCGCCCATCGCTGCCAAATCAGAAAGATTCACCGCTAGGCATTTATGCCCCAAAAGCTTCGGATCCGCATCACTAAAAAAGTGCCGATTTTCAACGAGCATATCGGAGGTCACTGCTATGATGTGATCCTTAGGGGGTGGCGCAAGCAAGGCACAGTCATCACCGATCCCAAGTAGAACATTCACCCCTTCTTGGTTGGGAGCGCTAATTGCTGAAGAGTTCCTTAAAAAGTAGGTATTGATAAGATCGAACTCACCAAATTGTTGGGATTTAAGAGAAGCCATGATGAATTGTAGGTGATGTTATAAAAATGGCGTAAAGTAATGCAAATAGATCATATTAATCAGCAATATTAAAGAAACAATTTAAAAGTAACACACTAATAGCTATACATAATATGGAACAGATATGAGTCAAGACGATAAAAAGGCGAAATCAAATAACGCTACAACACCCACCAACCCACAAGAAGCGCTCAGACAAGCAGCTCTAGATTATCACCAGTTTCCGACACCTGGAAAAATTTCTGTAACACCAACTAAACAATTAACGAACCAACGTGATTTAGCGCTCGCTTACACTCCTGGCGTTGCAGCTGCTTGCTTAGAAATCGTGGCTGATCCAGCTAATGCTGTGAAATATACCGCTAGGGGTAATCTCGTGGGTGTCGTCACGAACGGATCTGCCGTATTAGGTCTTGGCAATATTGGTGGTTTGGCAAGTAAACCAGTGATGGAAGGAAAAGCCGTTTTATTTAAAAAATTTGCTGGAATCGATGTATTTGATATAGAAATCAATGAATCTGACCCAGCCAAATTAGTCGATATTATTGCTTCTTTAGAACCCACCTTTGGCGGAATTAATTTAGAAGATATTAAAGCGCCAGATTGTTTTTATGTAGAGCGTAAATTACGCGAAAAAATGAAGATTCCTGTCTTTCATGACGATCAGCACGGCACGGCAATTGTAGTGTGTGCCGCGATTACGAACGGTCTTAAAGTGGTTGGCAAGAATATTAAAGAAGTCAAATTAGTCACTTCAGGTGCAGGTGCCGCGGCACTTGCCTGTTTAGATTTACTAGTTGATTTAGGAATGCCCGTTGAAAATATCTATGTGACCGATTTGGCCGGTGTTGTTTACAAAGGCCGGGTTGAGTTAATGGATCCAGATAAAGATGTTTTTGCCAAAGAAACTTCTGCAAGAACCTTAAGTGACGTGATTCAAGATGCTGATATTTTATTAGGGCTTTCTGCAGGTGGCGTTGTCAGTCAAGACATGGTCAAGAAAATGGCGCCTAAGCCTTTGATCTTTGTACTTGCTAATCCTAATCCGGAAATTGATCCAGCAGATATTAAAGCCGTTCGGACAGATGCTGTTATCGCTACGGGAAGAACGGATTATCCTAATCAAGTAAATAACGTACTTTGCTTTCCATTTATCTTTCGTGGTGCTTTAGATGTGGGTGCTACGACGATTACTCGAGAGATGGAAATCGCTGCGGTTGAAGCAGTGGCTGAACTAGCGCGTGCTGAGCAAAGTGAAATCGTGGCAAACGCTTACGGCATTGCTGATTTAACTTTTGGTCCTGAGTATTTGATTCCCAAACCGTTTGATCCAAGACTGATCACCATTATCGCCCCTGCAGTAGCAAAAGCTGCGATGGATAGTGGCGTAGCAACTAGACCCATTACAGATTTTGTAGCTTATACCAACCAGTTGCAACAGTTTGTCTATCAATCGGGCACTGTTATGAAGCCGTTGTTTGCGGCTGCAAAAAAGATTGATCCAAGTAAAAAACGAATCGTATTTTGTGAGGGTGAGGACGAGAAAATCTTGCGTGCAGTGCAAGTGTTAGTGGATGAAGATATTGTCAATCCAATTTTAATTGGACGACCAAGTGTGATTGACCACCGTATCAAAAAGTTAGGCTTACGTTTAGCACTGAATACAGATTACACAGTAATCGATACTGAAAACGACGAAAGATTTAAAGATTATTGGCAAACTTTTTATGAGCTGACCAAGCGTAAAGGTGTAACACAGTCATATGCCAAGCTAGAAGTTAGACGCAGAAGTACCTTGATTGGTAGTTTGATGGTTCGAAAAGGCGATGCGGACGGTTTAATTTGTGGACTCGTTGGCAGCCCATCGGCACATTTGCATTTTATCGATGTTGCGATTGGCCATGAACCTGGTACGAATGTTTACGCTGCAATGAACGCTTTAGTACTGCCAGATCGCCAGTTATTTATTGTTGATACGCATATCAACTATGACCCAACAGCGGAAGAATTAGCTGAAATTACTAGGTTGGCTGTGGCTGAAATGCGTTCACTCAATATTGAAGCGAAAGTAGCGTTGTTATCGCATTCAAATTTTGGTTCTTCAACAGCAGTTTCAGCAGAAAAAATGCGCAAAGTCTATCAAATATTGCGTGAAAAACATCCTGATATCGAAGTCGATGGTGAAATGCATGGGGATTGTGCTCTAGATCCTGCGATTAGAGAATCCGTCATGAAAGACGGTACTTTAGTAGGTCACGCCAATTTACTCGTGATGCCAAATATTGATGCGGCTAATATTTCATATAACTTACTAAAAGTGGCAGCTGGTAATGGTATCGCGATTGGCCCGATTTTATTGGGAGCGGCTAAATCGGTGCACATTTTGACACCATCTTCTACGGTGCGACGGATTGTCAACATGGCTACTTTAGCAGTTATGGGTATTGAGTCGCATAAATAATAAAAACCCTAATTTCTGGTTATTTTTTCCATAAGCTAGGATTATTATTCATAAAAAAGTTAATCCACGGGTGATATGTAACAGGCGAGCAGATCGCCGACCCGTCAAATAGCATTTTTTCATAGAAAAACTATGTAATTCTGATCGACGGTGGTTTCATTAAAAGAAAACTTTGCTGCGATCCTAATTTAACATCCAAGAATCTGATAAATTAAATTCATAAATTTTTACCCTCGAAAGAGGGGGGTGTTTTGTGGTTATTGAATGAATTTTAAAAACTTGTTTAAAAAAATCAATTATTTACGAGCTTTTTATGCCCTATTAACTCAGCAATCGGTTCTCTTTTAAACCTATTTATTTATTAGTTATTAATTGCTCACTAATTTTTATCGTCTTTAGAATCATAGGTTTACTAAGTTTTTTAAGGAATACCACTTGTCAAATGTTACAGAAAAGAGTAACCTTTACGCATTATGACTATAAACATTCCAGAAAACGCAACATTGGCAGGCTGGGAAGAAGATCAGTCCGTAGATCACAGCCTTGGTTCAACAATTAACCGTTCAGGTATGAACATTGGTATGAGTATGCCTACAACCCCATCATCACCTTATTACAACAACAGTTTGTATCCAACAGGTAACGTATTAAGAGACTTAAGTGCCCTTCCACAGAAAAAACCTGCACCATCTTGGCGTGCAGCTTTAGCAGTCAGAGATAGTGGACCAGCAGCAATGCTAAGAAGTGTTCGCACCAATATTGTCCAATCGATTCGTGCTTTTAGAACTGAAGAGTTAATGGAAGCAGCGTCTGAGTTAGGTCAGCATTTTGTATATGCTAATTCTGCGCACGCTTTTACTAAGGGTGAAGTGCTTGAATCTGTAGCTAAAGCCTATCATTTCACGAAACAACAAGCAAAAAACTACGATCACTTGCTAGATGCGCTCACAACCTTGATTGATAAATCAGGTCCGCAGCCTGGATTCGTAGTAGTTTTAGAAGGTATTCCTTCAACTCTCAAGTTTGATAAAGATGCGCGCGAAACATTACTCGATGTTTTCCGTGATGCTGTTGAATACTGGGCAGAAAGAAGAGTTCCTTATCGCGTGTTTTATTCTTTTGCTAATTTAGCTTAAAGCGTGTTTAAACTCACTTAATTAATTCATTAAGTTAATTCACTAAAACATCTTGAAGTATCTAAATGCCGCTATATGAACTGACCCCCAAAAGTTGGACGAAATGTCTAACTTCTGGGGGTTTAGTTTTATGTCAAAGTATTCATCTGAGTTTAAATTAAAGATTGTTCAACAATATTTAGAGGAAAAAGTTGGTTATAGGACCT
>CAISYI010000243.1 GCA_903889595.1 uncultured beta proteobacterium | reverse complement strand
CCACCACCATTAATTCGATTAAGGTAAATCCTGATTCTAATTTGAACTGTTTTTTTACTATTTGCTTCATATTTTCTCCTTGGTTTAAAGAGAAAGTTTGCCAAATTAGTTGTTCTCACTTGGGGCTTTTCTTGTAAGAAGAATCTTTTAATTTCTAAGATCATTCCTACAAGTAAAAAAGGGAGAAAAGCTCTCCCTTTTTTGTTATTCTTTTTAAGGTTTTTTTTATTTGGTTTTGTGTTTATTTTTTAATGTATAACCAATAATTAAAACTAACGCAATACCAACAGCCGGCATTACCCAATGTAATATGCTTGGAGCTGATTCAAAGAAACTGACTAATGAAGGATCAGTTAGAATCATTTCTCCAGCCAATAATCCAAGTAGCGCAGCTCCTAAAACCACTATGAATGGGAACTTATCCATAATTTTTAGAAGTAGCGTACTTCCAAAAATAATTAAAGGAATACTCAATGCTAATCCAATTAAGATTAATGGTATACGAGCTTCTTCTGGGGCTTTATTGGCAACACCAACTACAGCTATGACGTTGTCTAAACTCATGACAATATCCGCAATTAAGATAGTTTTAATTGCGTTAAAGATATTTGAAGATCCTTCAATACCGTCTTCTTCTTCGTCACCTTCTGCCAACAACTGAACGCCGATATAAACCAATAAAACTGCTCCAATGATTTTTAAGTAGGGGAGAGTTAATAACTGGACTGCTGTGAGTGTAAGGATTACACGTAAAATAATAGCGGCGGCACTACCCCAGAAAATTGCTTTCTTTTGAAGTTCTTTCGGTAAATTTCTTGATGCCATTGCGATGACTACGGCATTATCCCCAGAAAGAATAATATTGGTAAACATAATCATACCCAGCGCTATCCAAGTACTTTGAGCTGTAAAATCCATTACTTTTATCTCCTAATTATTTAAATATTCGAAACATCATAGCCTAAATTTGACTACATATTAAAAATTTGGCAATAAAAAAGGGAGTTTCCTCCCATTTTTATACTTTAAAACAATATTATATTAATGACTTGAGGATTCGTGCCATCTCAGAAGGGTTTTTTGTTACTTTAAATCCGCACTCTTCCATTACTGCAAGTTTGGCATCTGCAGTATCCGCACCACCAGAAATTAAAGCACCAGCATGGCCCATTCTTTTTCCTGCTGGAGCAGTAACACCCGCAATAAAACCAACAATCGGTTTTTTCATATTGTCTTTACACCAACGGGCTGCATCTGCCTCGTCAGGACCACCGATCTCACCAATCATGATTACTGCATCAGTATCAGGATCATCATTAAATGCTTTCATCACGTCAATATGCTTCAATCCATTGATTGGATCTCCCCCGATACCGACTGCAGAAGATTGTCCTAAGCCAATTTCAGTTAACTGAGCAACTGCCTCATAAGTTAATGTACCAGAGCGACTTACTACTCCAATACGCCCCTTACGATGAATGTGGCCCGGCATAATACCAATCTTAATTTCTTCTGGAGTAATTAATCCTGGGCAATTAGGTCCTAGCAATAATGTTTTCTTTCCGCCTCTAGCTTCTTTTTCTTTCATGCGGTTTCTTAGTTCCAACATATCACGAACTGGAATTCCTTCAGTAATACAAATTGCTAAATCTAAATCTGCTTCAACGGCTTCCCAAATTGCTGCAGCAGCTCCCGCTGGAGGTACATAAATAACTGAAACTGTTGCGCCTGTTTGATGGGCAGCCTCTTTTACAGATCCAAAAATTGGAATTTGAAAAATCGTTTCGCCTGCCTTTTTAGGGTTAACACCAGCGACAAAGCACTCTTTTCCATTTGCATATTCTTGGCATTTTTCAGTATGAAACTGGCCTGTTTTACCGGTGATACCTTGGGTAATTACGCGTGTATTTTTATTAATCAAGATTGACATATCTATTCCTTAGTTATTCTTATTTAACAGAAGCAACAACTTTTGTGGCGGCTTCGGCCATTGTGTCTGCACTAATGATAGGCAAACCGGATTCTGCTAGCATTTTCTTACCTATATCTTCATTTGTACCCTTCATACGGACAACTAAAGGCACTGATAGGTTCACTGCTTTACAGGCTGTAATAATTCCAGTTGCGATTACATCACAACGCATAATCCCACCGAAGATGTTAACTAAGATTGCTTTAACTTTTTCATTTTTAAGCATAATTTTAAATGCTTCAGTCACTTTTTCAGCAGTTGCTCCACCGCCAACGTCTAAGAAGTTGGCAGGCTCGCCACCAAATAACTTAATCGTATCCATAGTGGCCATCGCTAAACCAGCACCGTTTACTAAACATCCGATATTGCCATCTAAAGAGATATAAGCTAAATCAAATTTAGACGCTTCAATTTCTGCAGGATCTTCTTCGGCTTCATCACGGTAAGCGACTATTTCTGGATGTCTAAACAAGGCATTTGGGTCAAAATTAAACTTTGCATCCAAAGCTTTAATATTTCCATTTCCCTCTAGAATCAAAGGATTAATTTCTACCAATGATGCATCTGTTTCCATATAGGTCTTGAATAGGTTTACTAAAACTTCTTTTGCTTGACCTTGTGAAGCTTCTGGAACTCCGATTCCTTTAACCAAGTTACTAGCTTGATCATCTGTCATACCTATTAATGGATTAATAAATTCTTTGATAATTTTCTCGGGTGTATGAGCAGCCACTTCTTCAATATCCATACCACCTTCGCTAGACGCCATTACTACAACTTTTTGTGTTTCACGATCAGTCAAGATACCTACGTAATACTCTTTTTTAATATCTGCACCATCTTCAATTAAAAGCCTTCTAACTAACTGCCCTTCAGGACCCGTTTGATGAGTCTTCAACATCATTCCTAAAATATCAGTTGAATACTTCCTTACATCTTCTATGCTCTTTGCGACTTTGACACCACCGCCTTTACCACGTCCACCTGCATGAATTTGAGCTTTAACAACCCAAACTGGACCACCTAGTTTTTCAGCAGCAGCAACTGCTTCATCGACGCTAAAGACTGGAATGCCATTTGGTACTGGAATATTAAATTGGCGAAGTAATTCTTTGCCTTGGTATTCGTGGATTTTCATGAAGTCTTCCTTTTATTGAACAAGTTTTGATAATGATAAATGGTTTGAATGAAATAAATACGTCAAAATGTGTCAAAGTAGCGTTTTATCAATTTAAGTTTAAATATCTTCCTTAAATCCATACCATGTAGGATGGTATTTTTTTACTACTTCACCATTTACATTCCAACTGTGACAGCCATTAAATTGGAATGGAAGTTTTTGTTTTGGTACTCTATTTGGATCATAAGGAACGGTAACCGGAAATACTTCGTTTACAAATGCTTGAAAAACTGCAGTAGGTAATATCGCACTCAATTCATTAATGTGAGTGCACCCATTAATGCCCCCCATTCTTTCTCTTACTGCGTTTCTGAAGCCCTTTGATAAATTTAGACCGACTAATTTCGAGTAGTCTGGAAGAATTTGTTCGCAGTGACCTGGATAGGGTTTAGCCAACATTTCCGCTTCTGCATAAAGAACTTCCATTTTGGTATTTATCGTTAAGAAGATCTTCATGAAGTGCACCGGCTCTCCTTTTTTCAGGTGAACAACCACCAGATCAAAGTCTTTCCCTTTGGTATCAATTACTTGCGCTTCAACATCCCATAATCCATCATCTCTTTTAAAGACTTTTACATCAAATTCACGGTGGTGAATTAACTGACGATTAGGGTTTTTCTCTATTTGATTTTCTGACATGCCGTTAGTCTAACATTTTCAGAGGACTAGATTGGCTGTTTTCCTCTTACGATGCCCATAATAATCTCGTGAGAGAAGCCTCTACTAGCGAGAAATCTTACTTGTTTTGCTAACTCGTTCGGCTCATTGGTCACCTGACCAAACTTTTTTTCCCAAATTTCATAGCACCTTAGAGGTTCTGATTCTTTCAATTTCGCTACTTCAGTTTTTAATATTTCTGAGTCCAACTGGTGTTGTTGAAGAACTTGAGCAATTTTTCTCATTCCGAACTTTTTTGATTTACTAGCTATGAAGCTTTCTGTAAATCGCTGATTGGACAAATAACCTTTATCAGTTAATTTTTTTATTACCTCATCCAACTCCTCATCTGAGCTGGCATAAGGTAGTAACTTTTTTCTCAGTTCGAATTGACTATGATCACGATTTGACAAATATCTAATTGCTCGGCCAATCAGACTAATTGTTGGACGAGCATTTTCAATATTTTCCACTTCGGATTCTTTAAGCTTCTGGTGGCTCGACTTCATCTACCTCGGCACCAGCTATCACCGACTTAGAGGATTTAGTACTTAGTTTTTCTCTAATTAAGCCTTCAATTTCTTTACTTAAAGCAGGGTTTGCCTTTAAGAAATCTCGTGCATTATCTTTACCTTGACCAATCTTTTCGCCCTTGTAGCTGTACCAAGAACCTGATTTATCAACGATATCGGCCTCTACGCCCATATCAATAATTTCGCCTTCTCTTGATATTCCAGTACCGTACATAATGTCGAATATTGCCTCCCTAAAAGGAGGAGAAACTTTGTTTTTTACCACTTTTACACGTGTTTCATTACCAATATTCTCATCACCTTTTTTAATACTTCCAATTCTTCTAATGTCTAAACGCATGGATGCATAAAACTTAAGGGCATTACCACCAGTTGTGGTTTCTGGAGATCCAAACATGACGCCAATTTTCATTCGAATTTGATTAATAAAAATAATCATTGAATTCGTTCGTTTTATCGTTCCAGTTAATTTACGGAGAGCTTGAGACATCAATCGAGCTTGAAGTCCAGGCAATGAATCACCCATCTCCCCCTCAATTTCTGCTCTCGGGACTAGCGCAGCTACTGAGTCAATCACTATCAAATCAATTGATCCTGATCTTACTAGGGCATCTGCAATCTCTAAAGCTTGCTCACCAGTATCAGGTTGAGAAATGAGCAGATTGTTTACATCTACACCCAGCTTTGCCGCATATTGCACGTCCAATGCGTGTTCTGCGTCAATAAACGCACAAGTACCGCCAAGTTTTTGCATCTCTGCAACAGCATGGAGCGTTAAGGTTGTTTTTCCTGAAGACTCCGGACCATAAATTTCAATGACACGCCCCCTAGCTAAACCACCAACTCCTAAAGCAATATCTAGTCCTAAAGATCCGGTTGAAACAACTTGTATGTCTTGAGCAATTTCAGCATCTCCAAGTCTCATAATAGAGCCCTTACCGAATTGCTTTTCAATCTGAGCTAGGGCTGCACTTAATGCTTTTTGCTTTTCACCAGAAAGACCATTAAATTCAGAATTACTTGAAGCCGAGGAGGATGAGGAGGCAGGATTAGTGACTTTGGATTTCTTATCTTCCATTTTTTTTCCAATCATTCGATTTTCTTTCCTATTTAATGTTGTTTACTTATTTTGATACTGTATATAAAAACAGTTTTTTATACAAGCATCTTTTATGTTTTTTTCGTTTTAATTTTCCTTCATTTTGAATATACAACATGAAGGGTCTTTTTTTATCTGATTTTTTCGTAAGATATTTCTTACTATTTGCTTATTTTTAGTCCAATTTTTTTTATTCAGAAACTTATTGAGATTTTTTTTCTATTTTTCCCTTATTTCATAAGGTTTTACCCTAAATTGGAACCTTTTTTAATTCTTAAATTGGCATAATGGCTTTGCATTTCCACAATTTTAATTTAACAGTAGGAGTTAAACATGACAGCAACAACTTCAGTTGGTTCAGGTAAAGCTGCGCCAATGTCTGCTGAAGAGCGCAAAGTAATTATTGCGTCTTCATTGGGCACAGTATTTGAGTGGTATGATTTTTACTTATACGGATCACTAGCTGCAATTATTGCAAAACAATTTTTCTCAGGCTTAGATGAAGGTTCTGCTTTTATTTTTGCACTTTTAGCTTTTGCAGCAGGTTTTATCGTTCGACCATTCGGTGCTTTAGTATTTGGTCGTTTAGGTGATTTAATTGGTCGTAAATATACCTTCTTGGTTACCATAGTAATTATGGGAGCTTCTACTTTCTTTGTAGGGATACTTCCAAACTACGCCAGTATTGGTGTTGCAGCTCCAATCCTTTTAATTGTCCTACGTCTATTACAAGGCTTAGCCTTGGGTGGTGAGTACGGTGGTGCCGCAACTTATGTTGCAGAACACGCTCCTGCCGGTAAACGTGGTGCCTATACTTCTTGGATTCAAACTACTGCAACTGTAGGCTTATTCTTATCCCTTGTTGTGATCTTGATCACTCGTGAGATAACAGGTGCAGACTTTGAAGTTTGGGGATGGAGAGTTCCTTTTATTCTTTCTGTTTTCCTATTAGCTGTTTCTCTTTATATTCGTTTACAAATGTCTGAATCTCCAGCATTTCAAAAAATGAAAAACGAAGGCAAACTTTCAAAATCTCCTTTGGGTGAATCTTTTGGACAATGGGCTAACCTCAAAATAGTGATTTTGGCTCTATTTGGATTAGTAGCTGGTCAAGCAGTTGTTTGGTATACAGGTCAGTTCTATGCTCTCTTCTTTATGACTCAAGTTCTTAAAGTTGATGCCTATACAGCTAACATCATGATTGCAATTGCACTTCTTATTGGCACACCATTTTTCCTTTTCTTTGGAACATTGTCTGACAAGATTGGGCGTAAATTAGTAATCATGCTGGGTCTTTTATTGGCGATTATTACTTACTTGCCAAATACTCCGGTATCCATTTTCAATAACTTAACCCATTATGCAAATCCAAAATTGGAAAAAGCGATGGCAACATCTCCAGCTGCGATCACTGTCGATCCTGCTGAATGTACTTTCCAATTTAACCCAACGGGAACAGCGAAGTTTACTAGCTCATGTGATATTGCCAAGCAAGTTATGGCAAGTAACTCAGCCAGTTACTCTACAGTTTCAGGTCCAGCGGGAACAGTTGCTAAAGTTAAAATTGGTGAAACTGAGATTGAATCCTATTCTTCTAAAGGTTTGAGTAAGGATGAAGCAAAAGCAAAGGGCGATGCATTCAGGAAAAGTATTCGTGACGCATTGAACGCATCTGGTTATCCTACAAAGGCTGATACTGCAGAGATGAATAAGCCGATGGTTCTTTTGCTTTTAGTTATCCTCGTGATTTATGTAACGATGGTCTATGGCCCGATTGCAGCTTATTTAGTTGAGATGTTCCCAACTAGAATTCGCTACACTTCTATGTCATTGCCATACCACATTGGTAACGGATGGTTTGGTGGCTTATTGCCAACGATTTCGTTTGCCTTAGTTGCTCAAAACGGTAATATTTACCATGGTTTATGGTACCCAATTATTGTTGCTTCAGTAACCTTAGTGATTGGATCGTTATTCTTACGTGAAACTAAAGATGTAGATATTTATGCGAATGATTAATTAATTATTTGCGTATTACTAAAACCGGCTCTTAGTAGCCGGTTTTTTTCACTCTGTTTTTCTTGGTTTAGATTTTTCCTGAGGATACTTGCAATGACTTGAAGACTGTCTTCGCTTAAGACATTCGATCATTGTTTCTGGTCAGTGTGGGCAAGAAATTAGTTAGGTCTTATCTTAAAACCTGATCAGTCTCCAAAAATTTCGACTCAACTTATCTTTGCGTAAAAGGATTTTAGTTTGGATTTACTTCAATCAGAATTTCATTTCTTCGCCAAAATGGTAAAGTCCAAGGGGGATTGTATCTTGCGAGTTTAGGTAGTCCAACAGCAGTTAATTTTTCTCTAGCCATCCATGCTTTTAAAAAAGTCGTATTTTCTGCTACAGACTCCTCACCGGTAAACCCTGAAAATTTGGTTACTGCATAAAACTTTTCGGGAACTAGCACAATCTTGACTTCGTCGTTATTTGGCTTAGGTAATGTCTCCAAAGTGTATTGGCTTGGCATCACAAATTGAATATTCCAGCTATTTTTACTAGTTGTCGCTTGTATTCCCACTGGCGCCGTCATTTCAATTTTAATGGGCTCAGTGATTACGGGAGTCGTCATTTCAATTTTGGACTGTTTACCAACACCAGAATTATTGCCAAAAATAAAATCTGCTATTTTCCGAAACCCAGCAGAGGATGCTTCGCTTCGATCTCCGGATACGGTGACTTCAGCAACAATTAACTGGGGATATTTTCTTAATTCGAACGAATCAAAACTTCGTAATTGTTCAAATTTTGGTTCTTCTATTGCCATAACTTCCTGTACATTATTTATAGTTATTAGTGCTAAAAATGTAAACAGATGGAAAATTGTCTTATTTGGCATATGTTTCCGTATTTTGATTATTTTTAACTAGTGAAATTTCTTTATCATATGGAAGTTTATTTCACCTCAGGCTTTCAAGTTATCTTTACACTCTACCCCATGCCCCACATTAGTGCAACACGGTAAGTGATAAAAGAAGCTAAATAGGCCAAGCCAAATAAATAGCTGAGCATGATGAGCGGGACTTTATAACCCCCAGTCTCCCTTTTTACTGCTGCAATGGTTGACAAACACTGTGGCGCAAAAACAAACCAAGCAAGAAGAGATAATGCAGTTGCTAAACTCCACTGGTGCGAAATAATAGGTATTAATGCCTCAGAGTCCTGTTGAGCACTGCTAGATAGAGCATATACCGTACTCAGAGAGCTAACAATTACTTCCCTTGCAGCCATACCCGGTATTAATGCAATACTTATTTCCCAATTGAATCCAATGGGTTCGAATACTTTTGCTAGTAATTTACCCAGCATCCCAGCAAAACTATATTCAATGGCAGGTCTTGTCGCGTCTATTGGTGCGGCCGGATAACTTGCTAAGAACCAAAGTCCGATGGTAAGGGCCATTAAAGTACCTCCCACACGGTTTAAAAAAATGAGTACTCTTTGCCAAAGTCCAATAAGGATATTTTTAACTCCTGGTAAATGGTACTCAGGTAGCTCCATCAACAGAGGATGAACCTGTGATTTATTACCAGTAAATCGTTTCAAAATCCAAGCAATAATTAAAGCACCTAAGATACCACTCAGATACAAAATAAATAGTACAAAGCCTTGTAACCCGACTCCCATCCCTAAATTTTTATCAGGAATGAACGCCGCAATTAATAGTGAATAGACTGGCAACCTGGCTGAACAGGTCATTAGGGGTGCTATTAAAATAGTTACGATACGATCTCTCGTGTTCGAAATGGTACGGGTCGCCATTATTCCAGGAATTGCACAAGCAAAACTTGAAAGCAAGGGAATAAAAGATCTCCCTGATAAGCCGACTGAGCCCATTAGACGGTCTAATAAATACGCCGCCCTTGGTAAATAACCGCTCTCCTCTAAAACTAATATAAAGAAAAATAAAATTAGAATTTGTGGCAAGAAAACGATTACACCACCTGCTCCAGCGATTATGCCATTCACGATTAGACTTTTAACCCAACCATCAGGTAACCATTCTCCAATGAAGTCGCCCGTCCATTCCGTAGCCTCTTTTATGAGCTCCATTGGGAATGCAGCCCAAGAAAAAACCGCCTGAAACACTAAAAACAAAATGACCATTAGTAAAAGTGGTCCTAGAATTGGATGAAGAAAAAACTTATCTAGCCTGTCACTTAGCGGGTCTAAGATAATCTTATCAAGATCTAATCTCTTTAAAATTCCTTGAACAATTAGATTATCTGCCTCTACTCTAGGTGGGCTATCTAATTCAACACTTGCTTGTAAAGCTTTTAATCCTTGTTTACTAAAGTCCATATTCGTAAACATTTGTCGTAAATTGTCATCGCCTTTTGTTTTAACCCCAATTGATGTCACAACCGGAAGTTCTAACTCTTCGGATAAACGAGCAACATCGATCTCAATACCCCGTTTTTTGGCTAAGTCAATCATGTTTAAAACTACGATACAGGGTAAGCCCATTCTTTTTACTGCGAGGACTAGTCTTAAATTTCTTCTTAAATTAGTGGCGTCTAAAACACAAAGAACTAAGTCTGGTTTTTTTTCACCCTCAGCTCTTCCAGCTAGGACATTACAAGTAATCCGCTCATCTAATGAACGCGGATATAAGCTATAGACGCCTGGTAAATCTAAAATGCGGACAAATTTATCACCACTTAAAAACAATTTTCCTTCTTTGCGCTCAACTGTTACTCCAGCGTAATTCGCAACTTTTTGTTTACCGCCAGTAAGTAAGTTAAATAAGGAGGTTTTACCGCTATTAGGATTACCCACTAGAGCAATCAAGGGCTCTTTAGGATAAAAGTTAACTTTAGATTCAGACATAAGATTAAATGGGTTCGACCTCAACTAGGGCAGCTTCATTTTTCCTGAGAGCAAAAGTAGAAGTACCAACTCGAATCATCATCGGATCTCCGCCGAGTATGTTTCTTCTTAAAACACTCACCTGTTCGCCCGGTATAAACCCAATATCTTCTAGTTGATGTATCAATTCGGTAGATTGCGGTAAGGAGTGTATTCTCTTTACGCGTAGTATTTGTCCGTTGTCTGCTTGATCTAAATTCATTGCTCTATTTTTTTAATGTTTAATTTCAATTATAATACAAACGAGAATCGTTATCATTTGGAGCTACGTTATCCAAAATTTGTCAAATAGAAATTTCTAAGTTACTTCAACAGGGCATAATAGTGCCTGTTAATTAAAGTCTTTAAATCCCCCCCTAATATATGATTCAATTAAGAAATGTGGTCCTAAGACGCGGTGTGAAGGTTATTTTGGACCAAGCCAACCTAACCATTAACCCTGCGGAAAAAGTAGGTCTAGTTGGCCGCAATGGTGCTGGTAAGTCTTCATTATTTGCTTTATTAAACACTTCCCTGCATGAAGATGGCGGTGATTTTAGTATTCCGACTCAATGGCGGATGGCTCAAGTAGCTCAAAATATGCCAGAAACCGATGAAAGTGCGACAACTTTCGTGATCGAGGGTGATACTGATCTAGTAGCTGCTCAACTTGAAGTTGACGCTGCAGAATTAAGTGGTGATGGTGACAGAATGGCCAATGCCTATATGCACTATTATGATTGTGGGGCTCATGACGCCCCAGCGAGAGCACAATCATTAATCCTTGGGCTTGGCTTTAAATTGAGCGAACTGAACAATCCAGTAAATAGTTTTTCTGGTGGATGGCGGATGCGCCTTCAGTTAGCAAGAGCTTTGATGTGCCCCTCAGAACTATTACTTCTTGACGAACCGACCAACCATCTAGATTTAGATGCACTCGTTTGGCTTGAGGCTTGGTTAAAAAAATATACTGGCACAATGATTGTGATTAGTCACGATCGTGAGTTTTTAGACTCCATCACTAATGTTACGGTGCATATCGAACATGCTAAATTAAATCGCTACGGTGGAAATTACAGCTCTTTTGAAGAACAGCGCTCGGAACAGATGGCGCTTCAACAAAGTGCTTTTTCTAAGCAACAAGAAAAAATTGCCCACCTACAAAAATTTATTGCTCGTTTTAAAGCAAAAGCTAGTAAAGCCAAGCAGGCACAAAGTCGAGTAAAAGCTTTAGACCGTATGGAAAAAATAGCTCCTCTTTTGGCAGAAGCAGATTTTACTTTTGAATTTAAAGAACCAGCGAATCTTCCAAACCCCATGCTATCAATTCAAGAAGCATCTTTTGGTTATCCAGCGTCACCTGAGAATGGCAATTCTATGCCAACGACCATCATTAAAAATGTAAGCAAGTCTGTACTTGCTGGGCAACGGATCGGCGTATTAGGGGCAAATGGTCAAGGAAAATCAACTGTTGTTAAAACAATTGCGAGAACGCTCAAACCCATCGCTGGAGAAATTGTTGAGGGTAAAGGCTTAAATATTGGTTATTTTGCTCAGCAAGAACTCGATGTTCTAAATCCGAAGGACAACCCTCTTGAACATATGATTGCATTAGTCAAGAAGACAACAACGGAAGGTAACCTAAGTGGTCAGCCAACCCGGGAGCAGGATCTAAGAGCATTTTTAGGTATGTTTAACTTTAGTGGCGACATGATTTTTCAAACTGTTGGAACAATGAGTGGTGGAGAAAAAGCTCGTTTAGTTCTTTGCATGATTGTTTGGCAACGCCCTAACTTACTACTTTTAGATGAACCAACCAATCACTTAGACCTCGCTACTCGTGAGGCTCTCTCGATGGCCTTGAATGAATTTGAAGGTACGGTTATGTTAGTTAGTCACGACCGCGCCCTGCTCAGAGCAGTTTGTGATGAGTTTTGGATGGTTTCTAAAGGTGGTATCGCACCATTTGATGGTGACCTCGAGGATTATCAAAGATATCTTCTTGATGAGGCAAAACGCCAAAGAGAACTTGCTAAAAAAGAGGGTCAAACACCAATTACCCCTGTGGTTTCTAAAACGATTGAACCGACTCCTGTTATTAAAAAAGCATTTGTTACGCCAGAGCAGAAAAAGATTCAAAAGGAATTAGAGAAGCTCAATGAAAAAATTGAGAAGCTCACATCCGAAAGAAAGCATTTACATGAACAACTTGAAACGCTAACGAATCTTGGAGAAATTACGACAACTAGCCAAAAGATTGGATCATTAGAAGATGATTTAGCAAAACTTGAGGAAAGCTGGTTATCACTTAGCGAATCATTAGAAGCTTGATTCGGTATTGCACTAAATATTAATAATGATGTGCCCTATCTTATTCCCGCTCTCAATCGCTAAATGGGAGTCTGCAATTTGCTCCAGTGAATATTCTTGAGCAATCGCAAAAAATGGCTTTTTGACTGCTAGCCACTGATTAATGTCAGATATGATTTTCTCTCTTTGCTCAGGAGTGATCGTATAGATTAAAGTAAATTTTAATGTGATATTTTTCGACATTAAAGCGCCAATTGGTAACGGTAAGGTCGGAGGTGCAACAAAGGCATACATCACACTCGTGCCACCGGGTTTAAGTATTTGGGCATTCAAATGCAGGTTAGCACCAAAATCCACCTCGATTACACGATCAACGCCTTGATCATCGGTGATTTCATTCACCCGTTTTACGATATCTTCTATTTTATAGTTGAGAACAAAATCAGCGCCAGCAAGTTTCGCATGCTGGGCTTTGGCCTCTGAACTTACTGTAGTTATTACTGTTGCACCGCCCCATTTAGCCAGTTGTATTGCGTAGTTAGCGACTACGCCAGCTCCTCCAGCAACTAGGACCGTTTTTCCTTGTAAGTCTCCATCAGAAAATAAACAACGATGAGCCGTCATAACTGGAATGCCTAAACAGGCCCCCTCCTGAAAACTCAGGTCATCTGATAAAGGTACTACCATCCACTCTTCTAACAAACAATATTCTGCAGCCGTACCATTAGGTCTCAAAAAAGCCGCATTAAATACCCATACTCTTTGACCAATCTGAAACGATGTAACACCGTCACCCATTTCATGGATTGTTCCAGCTCCATCACTACCAGGAATTTGCCAACTATCAGTCAATGCCCGCGACGTACCCGACCTTAGCTTAGTATCAGATGGATTCATACCACTGGTAGCCATCTTTACTACGATTTGTTTGGATTCGGGTCTAGGTATAGCCAAATGCTCAATTTTTAAAACATCAAGGGCTTTACCAAACCCATGGTACGTGGCGGCTTTCATCATCATTAATTAATTGGTTTCATATAAAATTTTCTAAACTTAATAATACCGCTGCCGTACTGCAATGCGATAAATCCATCTTTTAATTTCTCATCCCGCGCATTCACCGTCTCAACGCCGTTAAATTTAACAATCAATTGACTACCGTTTGCAGTAATTTCCATCGTGTTCCACTGACCACCAGCTTTAGGATAAGGTGACGACACCTTAGCTATATCTACAATCGCTGCAGTACCATAAGACGGATCAGGTCTTGAATCCCAAATATTAACTTCATAGCAACTAACTGCATCAATTTTTTCAGGATTTTGGCAACGAATAAAGACACCACTATTAGTTTGACTATCAGCCCAGAACTCAGTGTAAATATGGAAGTTTTGATATTTAACTTTCGTAACTAAATAGCTTGGTAGTTTGCTAGAGAGGAAATCCGCCTGAATAGAGCCCCTTTGTAAGCGCCAATTCGCATTACCTACTAAATTCCAATCGTTTAAATTTTTACCATCTTCGTACACCTTTTGAACCATCGGATCATTGGCATTGAATTGGCTACATGATATTAAAAATAAACATGTAGCGACAAGGGTAGTTGCTCTAAAAAACTTTTGATACATGACTGTCTCCTTTTTAGTATTCATCAAACATAAATTAACCTTATTATTTTTTTAGGCTTGATTTTTATTTAAATTAACGTATCCGTAGGACATATTGGTTCTATTTGGCCCATCTTTTTCATAGATGTTTTTCGCCTGTAGAATTTTGTCTCCCTCTAATTCTGCTCGTTGCTTTGTTGTGTAATTGTAGATCCTTGCATTGTTTTCACCAAAAATCGCATTCTTCACTGGTCCATTAGCCTCCCCCAGTGGTTTATAGCCGTATCTTCTTCTAATATCCTCAGGGATTTCCAAACGGCGGAACGCTTCAATTTGCCATTGTGGCGAACCTGTCCAAATAGCATCAGTTCCCCAAACCACATTAGTTTGCCCAAGTCCTCTAATTAACTGCCCCATCATCACGGCTGACAAACGTGGATCAACAATCGTGGTTTGAGCAAATAATTGTCCTACATCCGCATAGACATTTTTTACTCCATACTTTGCAGGTACTTCGGCGAGATCAGTAATCCAATCAATCCGACCTGTTTTTTCAAACTGCTCCCATGCATCCTCTGCCTTTCCTCCCCCAGCGTAGCGATAACCACCGTGGTAAATAATGAAGTTTAGTTGCGGCCAATCTTTCGCTGCTTTACCTACGTCGCTTACATTGACATAATTCAATAAATGAGGAAATCTGTTTTCTACCGATGGTGGGAATAGTCCCTTATGGATGCACACATTTTTTAGACCAGCTTTGACAAATTTTTCATAGGCAGGATATACAAGTTTCTCGTCATCGAGTCGCCAAGGATGCTTTGATAAATCTTTATGCGTGTTATCGCCAATCGTGTAACCTTTGAAAGAGTCTGGTTTTAGCACTTCAATTGCACGGTCAATTTCATCCATCCAACCGTCATATCCTGGTGTAAAAATGGCATGCGCAAAGGCTCTTTTAGAACCCGAGATGGAATTGATGGTAGCTCTGGCATTTACTTTCATATCGTTCGTTAAAAACCAATCTCCAACAACCTCTGAAGGAGCACCACTAATACAACATACTTTTGTATCACTATCTAAGTACATTTCCTTTAAGTAGTTTGCAAACTTTAAATCATCGATGGTTTGAGGTTTGTCAACGAGAGCAGGATTCCACCCGGCTTTACCTACTGCCAATCGCTGTTGTAAAAAGGATTGGATTTTTGTATCATCCCTTAAAAAATGCGTATGCATATCCATGATAAATTGGCCTTTGAGACCACTTGCTCTTTCATTGGCCATCTCAGGTGTAGCAGCTTCTGCCTGCGTGACTGAGAACATGGGTCCATAGGTATCGTTCATGGCTAAAAATGCAGTCGCCATTCCGGAAGCTGATTTAAAAAATGTACGGCGAGCCATTCCCTGATTTTTAGCGAGCTTTGCACCATAAGCTTTCACTCGATTTTCATATTCCTTTTGTTTTTGAGTTTGAGGTTGGGGCATAAACTCATCACTCGAAACACACTGAACTGGAATCGGTGCGGGGAAAATAGACGATTCCGCTGGTGCTAAGGAAGCTATCTCTTCTGGACTTAATAAACTCATAGTCTCTCCATTTAATAATTAAAGTTGAACATGTTAAAAATTAATCAAATGCCATCATTTCTGCAGTTATCAATCGGTTATCCAGTTTTTGTAAGCCTGGTAACCATCGAATTGATTTAAATGCTCTATCTAATACGGCGTCATCACCCACTACCCCGTTAATAACAGCATTACCATTCTTTACTGCTACACGAATACCAGCTGGGGGCATACCATTTACTTTTGATAAAGCATTTAGGATATTTTTTTGTAACTCATCATCCGATAATTTGGAAGATCTTTGTCTTTTTTGTAAATCAGCTCTCATTTTCAAAAATTCGGTTTGATTCATCCGGCCATCCTGCAGAGCATCATATTGTTCGAACTGCGAATAATAGGCCCCTTCTTTACTCAAATTCTTTTTCTCTAAATAGCCTAAACGAAATTGATCAAGAGAAATAAACTCCCTATCTTTTATTTGTAATTCGTCATACTTCAGAGCTGCCTGTATTGCTGGTGAGTCAATCTTAGCCATCAACAAAAAATAATGTACTAGATTTTTAATTTCGTCATTTGACAATTCAGTATGGCCGCCTTTTGCTGACATTGCAGTATTTGGGATACCCTCAATGGCTGATTCATACAAATGACTAAATCCTGCACTAAGTCGCTTAGTCCAATCAGCAGTGGCTCCAATACTAGGAGCGCTAGGAGCTTCGCCAGAGTGGCAATGACTACAATTTGTTTGATATGAAATAGCTAATTTTTCAATGAATCTTGGATCTTTTAACTCGGGACTCGCCAAAGGATTAGCATTTAGCATTGTGTTTGCGCACAGGCTAATAAACCCAATGATGTATTTGAAATTTGTACGAAAAATACGCAAGCGTAATCCTTGATATGTTGCCTAAGTAGTTATATTCTTAACTCATTAACTATAAAACTTTTTTTGTAAATAGTTACTAGGGCAATCACTTAGTAGCGCTTAATTTATCGATTGGGAGTTTTGACTTTTCATTAATAACCACATTGCAATCACAACGAGGAATAATCCTGACATCTGAAAAAAGGTAATT
>CAISYI010000242.1 GCA_903889595.1 uncultured beta proteobacterium | reverse complement strand
CTATATGACGCATGGCTCAAAGAGCTTGGATTTGAACTTAATACTTCGCGGGTGGCGTCCGAGCGTGGTGGGCATATTTCACTCGTGCATCCTGAAGCAAAGAGAATCTCTATTGCTCTGCGCCAGTTCGCAAATGTAATTCCCGATTACCGTGAACCGAACTCAATTCGTGTAGCAATCTCTCCTCTTCCTACAAGCTATGTTGAAGTCTGGGATGGGTTCGCACGCCTTCGAGATCTAACTTCCACTAGACAGTACGAAAAAGTTTTAACAACAGATGTGAAGGTAACATGAGCAATTATGAGTCAGCAGTTACATATTCTTCCTACTTAGCAATTGATGAGCTACTTAGCATCCAACGAACAGTCTCTGAGGGCCCAGAGCATGATGAAATGCTCTTTATTATCATTCACCAAACCTATGAACTTTGGTTTAAACAAATTCTTCATGAGTTTAAATATGCTCAGAAAAATCTTGAGCTCGGCGATACATACTCATCTCTTGCTACTTTAGGCAGAATCCGCACAATATTAAAAGTTTGTGTCTCACAGATTGATATTTTAGAGACGATGACTCCCCGCCAATTTAATTCTTTCCGCAGTTTTCTTGCGTCATCTTCTGGTTTCCAATCAGCACAATTCAGAGAAGTTGAAGCAGTCCTTGGCCGCAGAGATTCAAAGATGTCAGGTCACCTACCTCCAGATGCACAAGAGAAAATTAATCAGATCAAGGCACAACGCAGTGTTTGGGATTCTGCTCTTGTTTATATTTCTAAGCGTGGTCATGAGATACCTAAAAAATATTTAGATCGGGACTTCACACTTCACTACGAACCAAACAAAGAGGTACAGAACGTCCTGCTTGAGATCCACCAAAAAGATCCTGAGACCTCAATGATTTGTGAGCGTTTAGTTGATATCGATGAGGGGCTACAAGAGTGGCGCTACCGTCATGTGAAAATGGTTGAACGCACAATTGGCCATAAAACTGGTACTGGCGGATCATCAGGTGTTGATTACTTAAATACCACTATCTCCCACCCAGTCTTTACTGATTTGTGGGCTATTCGCGATCAACTCTAAAGCGGTACTCTTTTCATTATGAGTAGCGCTAGCAAAAACGAGGACGGCACTCGTAATTACGATTTACCTACACCTCTTGGCATGGCCGAATTTATGAAGCAGGGATGGGCTCCGACTCCCCTTGTTGGAATCAAAGAGTCAGAAGCTGTTCGCTTCTGCAGAGATCGCCGTACAAAACTTTCTAATGAGTTCTTTGGTACCCGCTTAGTTATTCCTGCCGGCGCACTTAAAGTACGTACCAACGATACCGACTATAGATTTCGCGCCCACTCTGCATTTAGCTGGCTCACAGGGATAACGGCAAGTGAAAGCGTTCCTGAATCGGTTCTTGTTATGGAACCGCGTTCAAATGGACACGAAGCACTTCTTTATATTCATCCTCGCTCAACGAGAGATAGCGAAGAATTTTATCGAGATGCGACTCACGGTGAATTTTGGGTAGGTAGGCGAATGACTACTGAAGAGACAGAGAAGCGCTTTGGTATCAAGGTGATGCATATCGACACTCTTCCTGGAGTATTGCGGGATGCTACAGACACGGTGGTTCTACGTGGCCACGATAAAGCTGTTGATAAAAGAGTTGAGAAACATAAGAAACGTGAAAAAGCCCTTGATAGTTGGCTCTCTGCGGCACGGCTTGTTAAAGATTCATATGAAATCAATGAAATGCAGAAAGCAGTGGATGCTACCGCTCGTGGATTTGTGGATATTGTTAAATCAATTCCAGCAGCTACTTCGGTTAAACGTGGTGAGAGAATTATTGAATCAGCTTTCTTTGGGAGAGCGCGCCTTGAAGGTAATGAATTGGGTTACGACACGATTGCAGCAGCAGGAGCACACGCCTGTATTTTGCATTGGATTAAAAATGATGGGGATGTTCGCCCTGGAGATTTAATGCTGGTTGACGCTGGAATTGAAATGGAATCTCATTACACCGCAGATATCACCCGAACAATTCCGATCAATGGAAAATTCACACCTGCTCAAAGGCATATCTACACACTTGTTTATGAGGCCCAGAAAGCTGGATTTAACGCAGTGAAGGCAGGGGCGAAATTTAAAGATATTAACGATGCTGCTCAGGCTGTATTAGCTCAAGGCCTAGCGGAAATGGGCGTACTGCCAGTTTCCATTGGTGACTCACTTAAGGAAGATGGTGGATATCACCGCAGATGGAGTGTGCACGGAACAAGCCACATGCTTGGTATGGATGTTCATGATTGTGCGCAGGCTCGTAACGATCAATATCGTGACGGTGTACTTGAAGCCGGCATGATTCTGACTGTTGAACCCGGGCTTTATATCCACCCAGATGATGAGCTGTTTCCAGCTGAATACCGTGGAATTGGTGTACGAATTGAAGATGACGTTTTAGTGACTAAGACTGGATACCAGAATTTAAGTAGATCACTACCAAGTCATCCTGATGAAGTAGAGGTATGGATGGCGAATATTCTTCGTCAGTAATTAAAGGGCGTTACCTACTGCAGCAGCAGAAACTCCTAATACAAGAGTAAGCAGCAAATAGATCCATGCAATTCCACGTTTCTTATCTTTAAACAGATCATGGGTCTCAAGTGCAAAAGCTGACCATGTTGTAAATGCACCAGCAAAACCTGTTCCTAAAAGGAACCCAATATTTGCTGAACGGTGCACAGTAACTCCAAGTAAAAATGAACCTAAAATATTTATTAGAAGTGTTTCAAGTGGAACAAGTGAACTATGTAGTTTCTTCATATGCTTATCGATCAAATAACGAAGCGGTGCACCAATGCCAGCACCAAGTGCAATAAGTATTACTCTCACTTGCGCACCCACTTAGTATGAAGAATTTCATTTGTAGCAAAAACCAATATGTATGTACCAACTAGTGATGCAAGTGAATAAGCAAGAACCGAATGTATATTCCCATCACTTAGATACTGATCAATCTTGAGAGCAAATGCTGAATAGGTAGTGAAGCCACCACAAAAGCCTGTACCTAGCGCTGGTCTCCACCACCACTTATGAGACTTGTGATGCTTTGCATATAAAACAAGTGCTGTAAGAATTACTGAACCAACATAGTTCACAAGAAGAGTCGCCCATGGAAACCCGTGATCAACTATTCCTAGAGATACTAACCAGCGAGCAAGTGAACCGATGACACCACCGCCTGCAACAAAAGCGACTTTATAAAACTCTTTTTCTTTAATTGCCATAGTGGCCCTTAACTAGAGAGAGTGAGGGCGAGCAGTTAAGCGGTGGCCAATTCCTGTAACAAGGCTAATAATCAGTGAAGCAAAGAGTGCGGACCAAAATGATGTAATTGTTAAAGCTGTACTCCATTTTGCGGTGAGTTCAAGCATTGCTGCATTAATAATCCAGAGAAATAAACCAGCACTTAAAATAACGGCAGGGAGTGTAAGAATTTTTATAAGTGAACCAAGAAAGGTATTAATGACTGAAAACAACAGGGCAACCCATAGATAAGACCAAGCGCCACCATGTACTTTAATTCCAGGAATAAGACCTGTTGACGCCCACACTGCTAATGCCAATATCCCCCAGCGGAGCATAAGTTTCATGCTTAAAGAATACCGTCACGCTTTCGAATAACTGAGCCAAGCCACCGTAGCGGATCATATTTAACGTCAACTACGCGCTCTTTCATAGGAATGATCGCATTATCAGTGATCTTAATGTGCTCTGGGCAAACCTCAGTACAGCACTTAGTGATGTTACACATTCCAAGCCCATGCTCTTCCTGTGCAGTTTGCTTTCGATTCCGCAGCATATCTAGTGGGTGCATATCTAATTCAGCAATACGAATAAAGAAGCGAGGGCCTGCAAAAGATTTCTTATTCTCTTCATGGTCACGGATAACGTGACATGTGTCCTGACATAAGAAGCACTCAATACACTTTCTAAATTCTTGGCTACGTTCAACATCAATCTGTTGCATCCGTGCTTCACCTGGTGCTAAATCCTTAGGTGGTTCATATGCTGGAATTTCCATTGCTTT
>CAISYI010000241.1 GCA_903889595.1 uncultured beta proteobacterium | reverse complement strand
GTAGTCTTACCATGGTCAACGTGGGCAATAATTGCAATATTTCGAATCGCTCTTGTAGTCATCTTGTTACTCTCTAAAAATTAAACTAATGAATCGGTTTGGTTAAATGATGCCGTATGGATATGTCAGTTCCTAAAAAATGGTCAGAACCACCTAATCCAAGTAGGTATTCCAATCTATCAGTAGCCATCAAACGCTTGGGATGTAAAACCTCGTTTTTGAGTTCTACTAGCCCCATAAACATCTCTGGCGTATTCTTTAAATGATAGATTTTGAATGTGTTTGTAGCTACCAAATCACCTTGAATAGCATCTTCGGTTTTTGGTAACTCAATATCTTTTACGGCAACCCGCTGCCCCATTTTAAAACGCAATGCTACTTCTTGATTCAAGATAATAGCGGGTAAATGCGTAATTAATGAGTCAACTGCCATTAAATTTGCTGAAACTTTAACTTCTTCCTCGATTTGTGCATCTTCAATCTGAAGATGGCCAATTTTAGTGCGGCGTAATGCTGTTAAATGCGCACCACAACCTAACATCTCGCCCATATCACTAACTAAACTTCGAATATAAGTTCCTTTGCTACAACTAACTTCTAGTTCTGCATAAGGGAAATCAACACTATGCCACTTTAAATAACGAATATGTACTTCTCTAGCAGCCAAATCAAACATTTCTCCCTCACGAGCATAGGCATATAGGGGACGACCATCTTTTTTAATAGCTGAATACATGGGGGGAACTTGTTGAATAGCACCCATAAAGCTCGGACAAATGCTCTCCAAGGTCTCTAAAAAAACGTCGTTATCAGTGTTTCCTGCGAATTGGCGCTGCGATATGATCTTACCTTCAGCATCACCAGTTTCAGTCGTAACACCAAAATGAATTTTGGTAATGTAGGTTTTATCAGCATTAAATAAATCTTGGGAGTATTTTGTGGCCTCCCCTAGACAAACAGCGAGTAAACCAGTAGCCAAAGGATCTAAAGTACCCGTATGCCCAGCTTTATTAGCATGACATGCATGTTTAACAATAGTTACTGCTTTTTGAGAGCTGATTCCAAGAGGTTTATCAAATAACACTACCCCATCGGTCCAGCGCGGCATAGTGTCGCGCACGTTTTAGTCCTTAGGTTTTTCGGGGGCAGTGGTTAACATTGCTTGGTCAATTAACTGAGACATAGCAAGGCCATTTTCAATCGATTGATCATGCAAAAAATGTAATGTAGGAACAGTGTGAATATGTAGTCGTTTGAATAGCAAAGAATGTAAGTACCCTGCTTTTTCGCGAAAAATTCTCAACGCAACTTCAGGCTCAGCCCCTAGTACGGAAAAGTAAACTTTAGCATGTGCCAAATCAGGAGTTAATTCCACAGATTGAAGAGTCACGAGACCCATAGAAGGGTCTCTGATTTCTCGCGGGATAAGCTCAGCCAAATCACGTTGTATCTGATCGGCAACACGCTGGTTACGATGTTTAGATGTTTTCATAAAGATTTAGAAATGCTTATAAAGTTCTCGCAACTTCTGTCACTTCAAATACTTCTAACTGGTCACCTTCTTTAATGTCGTTGTAATTTTTGAGAGACAAACCACACTCAAGACCAGCTCGAACTTCTTTTGCATCATCTTTAAAACGTTTTAAAGAATCTAATTCACCAGTCCATACAACCACATTATTACGTAATAATCTAGCTTTAGAGGTTCTCTTGACAACGCCATCTACAACTAAACAACCAGCAATAGAACCAATCTTCGAAACAACAAACACCTGGCGAATTTCGACTAAGCCAGTTACTTCTTCTTTCTTGTCTGGCGTTAACATACCACTCATCGCCGCTTTAACTTCGTCTACTGCATCATAAATAATATTGTAATAACGAATATCAACGCCATTAGCTTCAGCTAATTTTCTAGCTAAAGCATCAGCTCTTGAATTAAAGCCGATTACTACTGCTTTAGAAGCAACAGCCAAATTAATATCCGTCTCAGTAATGCCTCCTACTGCAGCATGTACAATTTGCACCCGAACCTCTGGGGTTGAGAGTTTCATTAAAGATTGGGATAAAGCTTCTTGTGAACCTTGGACGTCAGCTTTAATAATGATTGGTAAGTATTTAGTCTCAACACTACCCTCACCAACGTTCTCAAACATATTTTCAAGCTTAACAGCTTGCTGTTTAGCCAGTTTGACATCGCGGAATTTACCCTGACGGAATAACGCAATTTCTCTAGCTTTTCTTTCGTCAGACACAACCAATACATCTTCACCAGCAGCAGGAACTTCCGACAAACCTTGGATTTCTACTGGAATGGATGGACCCGCCTCAGAACAGGGCTTACCATTTTCATCCAACATGGCACGAACACGTCCAAATGACTGTCCAACTAGCAACATATCACCACGCTTTAAAGTACCTGATTGGACTAAAATAGTAGCTACAGGTCCCTTACCCTTATCTAACCTTGCTTCAATTACAAGACCTTTTGCAGGAGCATCGACGGGAGCTTTTAATTCTAGAACTTCAGCTTGTAACAACACGTTTTCTAATAATTCATCAATTCCTAAACCAGTTTTCGCCGATACAGATATAAAGGGTGCATCACCACCATACTCTTCTGGAACCACTTGCTCAGCAACTAACTCTTGTTTAACACGGTCTGGATTTGATTCAGGTTTATCAATTTTATTAATAGCTACAACAATTGGTACACCTGCAGCTTTTGCGTGTGCAATCGCTTCCTTGGTTTGCGGCATGACACCATCATCGGCAGCTACTACTAAAATCACAATATCAGTAGCCTTAGCACCACGGGCTCGCATAGCAGTAAATGCCTCGTGACCAGGGGTATCTAAGAACGTAATCATACCTCTAGGAGTCTCCACATGATACGCGCCAATATGCTGCGTAATCCCACCAGCCTCACCTGATGCTACTTTGGACAAACGAATTCTATCAAGCAGAGATGTTTTACCGTGATCAACGTGACCCATAACAGTCACAACGGGTGGCCTTGTTGTTTCTTCAGCAGAATGAGCTTGCTGACCTAAATCAATTTCGGGATCATCCAATTTGGCTGCAAATGCTTTATGGCCCATTTCTTCAACAATAATCATGGCAGTATCTTGATCTAATACTTGATTAATACTTACCATCTGACCCATTCCCATGAGTAATTTAATTACTTCACCAGCCTTGACTGACATTTTGTGGGAAAGATCTGCAACTGTAATTGTTTCTGGAATATGGACATCACGAATAACTGGCTCTGTTGGAGCAACGAAATTTGTTTGAGCATCGTTTTGATTAGAATGTGATTTTTTACGACCACCACCAGCTCGCCATCCACCACCGATACCACCGGAAGAATCTCCCCTAGTTTTAAGGCTTGATTTTTTCTTAGCGCCTTCTTCTTGCCAAGTTGATGAAGTTTCAGCAGCTTTAATTAATTTACCAGTTGGCTTAACTACCGGCTTTTTCTTATCATCAGCAGTTTCAGTTTTAACAGGCTTATGAATCGTGCCTTTCTTGTCATCAGCAACGGGTGCAGGTGCCACAGGTGCCGGAGGCACAGGAGCTTTTTTGATACCTGGCGAACTCATCATTTGACGAATTGCCAATGCTTCAGCTTCTGCAATAGCGCGACGTTTACGAATTGACTCTAAATCTGCTTCAGATGTATCTTTAACTACGGGCTTAATGGCTTCAGTTGGTACAGCCTCTTTCACCGCTTTATCTACTGCTATAGGAGTAGGCGCAGTGTTATCTGATGTAATCGTTACACTTGGAGTCTCAGTTGCCACAATCTCAGTAGGTATAACTTCAGTTACTTGAGCAACAACTTCAGTGTCAGTAGAAGCTACTTTTGTAACTTCTGCTTCATTTTTGTCTGATTTTTTATCAACTGATTTAGTTGATTTTTTAACTTGTAAAGCATTAACCGCAGAGGCTTCTTGTTCTGCAATCTCTTGGGCTAATTTTTGCTTTAGCTTTCTTGCTTCATTTGCAGCGTGCATTTCTGCTTCTTGAATTTTCAGTAATTCAGCTTCACGAGTTGCTTCTGCTTCTCTGACTAATAAATCTTTTTCTTCTGCTTCAGAAATACCTGATTGAATAACCTCAGGCAACTCTTCTTGAATAATGGTTTCAGGAACAACTGCAGCTTCTTGGCTAAGACCATCTTCATGCTTTACGATAACTCTTTTTTTACGTACTTCAACCTGAACAGTTCTAGTTCTTCCTGCTGAATCAGATTGACGAATTTCACTCGTTTCACGCTTAGTGAGTGTGATTTTCTTTCTTGTCACATCAGCGGTAACAGTACCGTGTGATTTTTGCAAATGCTCTAGTAAAACCTGCTTATCATTTTCAGATAAAACATCTGATTCAGCATTTTTAGAAATACCAGCAGCACGCAATTGTTCCAGTAAATTGTCGGTCGAACGTTTTAGCTCTTCAGCCAATGTCTTTACAGTTGTGGTCGCCATGCGATCCCTTCATTTTTAATTAAACCAATGAGCACGAGCCTTCATAATGAGTTGCTT
>CAISYI010000240.1 GCA_903889595.1 uncultured beta proteobacterium | reverse complement strand
TTATTGTAAAAAATAGATAAATAACTGGGGACAAAAATGAAAGTAAATGATTTTAAGCATCGTTTATGGGGAAAACCTTTTGGCATTTTCAGTGCCATGATTTGCATGATGACATTCTTACCAAATGTATCCTTTAGCCAATCCACTTCATTTCCACAAAAATCTATTACCTTGATCGTGCCATATACTGCTGGCGGTGGTGTTGATTCGATCGCGCGCTTAATCGTACCTCTCCTGTCTGAACGTTTAGGTCAAAAGGTATTGATTGAAAACAAACCTGGCGTATCAGGGATGGTCGGCGCTCAGTATGTAGCTAAAGCGGCACCAGATGGTTATACATTGCTAGCTGGCAATACGACGACGAATGCCACGAACTATTACTTAACTAAGAGTTCTGGCTATCATCCAATTAAGGATTTTGTGCCACTTTCTTTATGGGATAGAGGGCCGACTGTTTTAGTCGTGCCAGCAAATAGTCGCTTTCAGACGGTTAATGACGTCATCAAAGAATTAAAAAACAAACCAGGTACTTTAAATTACGGTACTAGTGGTTTAGGTAGTGCGCATCATTTATCCGCTGAAGTATTTATGCATCTTACTGGAACTTCAATGCAGCACGTGCCATATAAAGGTGGACCTGGTGTCATGGCTGATTTGATTGGTGGTCAATTAGATTTGGCATTTGAGGTAGTACCAGTCGCGAGCCCATTTATTAAAAGCGGCCGACTCAGAGCATTGGGGGTGAGTAGTAAGTCTGAAATCCCAGCATTACCGGGTGTCAAACCGATTGCGGATATTGCTGTTCCAGGGTTTCAAATGGAGACATGGCAAGGTGCTTTCGCTCCAGCAGGAACTCCCGTTGAAATCACTGAAAAATTAGGTAAAGAATTTGCCGCTGTTATACAAACTCCCCAAATACAACAAAAAATGCAAGAGTTAGGCCTTATTCCTGATTATCGAAATAACAATGAGTTCAAAGAGTTCTTACAAGCTGATTTTGCGATGTGGGGTAAATTAGTCAAAGATGCCAACATTAAAGCCGAATAAATAATTTCTAAGGAAGCATCTTGAAAGTCAAGTCATTACAAATTCAAGCGGTAAAAGTGCCTCTTGATAAGCCAATTCCAAGCGGCAAAATGGTGATTCACTCTGCTGATGCCTTACTCATTACTCTTAGAACAAAAGAACATTTTGGTGAGGGCATGGTCTTTACCTTAAATGGAGTTCGATTAAATTTAATCCGAGAGATGATTCTGAGTTTGGAGAACTTGATTATTGATCGAGATATTCGTATGCATGGTGAATTGATTGCTCAGGTATGGCGTGAACTCGTTTTTTTAGGCCAAAGAGGCGTGGGCGCCATTGCTTTATCAGCGATTGATTCGGCTTTATGGGATTTAAAAGCAAAGCATGCCGATCAAAATGTGAGTCAATTACTCGGAGTAATTAAAACCTCTATACCAATGTACCGAAGTGGTAGCTTAAGACTTTCTGCATCCATTCCCGAATTGCAAAATGAAGCGCAAACTTTAGTAAAAGAAGGTTTTAAAGCAATCAAGATGTCTCTTGGATCTAAAAAAATAGCAGATGATGTCGCTCGCGTCAAAGCAGTAAGACAAGCTATCGGTGACGGTATTGAATTGATGACCGATTGTAATCAGCAATTAACCGTGTCTAATGCGATTCGTCTTGGCAGACAGCTAGAAGAGTTTCAATTAGCTTGGATTGAGGAGCCTGTCATTTTTAATGACCATCATGGTGAGGCGCAAATCGCTGCAGCACTCGATACGCCGATAGCGAGTGGCGAAAATGAGTTCACTGCTTTTGGCATGATTGAAATGATAGAGAAAAAATCTGCAGATATTTTGATGCCAGATTTACAAAGAATGGGTGGGCCGACTGAACTTTTGAAAGTGGCACACTTAGCTCAGGCAGCCAATATTGCAATTGCCCCGCATTTATTTACGCAAATGTCATTGCCACTAGCAGCTACGATGACCAATGCAATCTACGTAGAATATATGCCATGGTTTTCACCTTTGTACCAAGAGCAATTAAACTTGAATCCGGACGGTACAGTCAATGTACCAACAACTCCTGGCTGGGGATTTAATTTTGATCAAAAAGCAGTGCAACAATTTTTGTATTAATAACTTGGCAGTAAATGCATGAAAAGGAATAGCGAAAGCTAGCTTGATTTTTACAAAGTAGTAAAAAATAGGAGACAGATTCATGAAAAAAGTTCTTTTAATAAGTATGTTGGGACTTAGTTTTTTAGCAGGAGCACAAACTAATAATGATTTACTGACTGGTTCTAAAAATCCAGAAAATGTCGTGAATTTTGGGCTAGGATACGATCTAAAAATGTTTAGTTCGTTAAAGCAAATTAACAAACAAAATGTGAAACAACTAGCCCCGGTTTGGACCTCAAGTGTTAGTAACGAGATGGGAGAGCATTCTCAACCAACCGTATTCGAAGGGGTCATGTATGTGGTTAATGGCAACTGGACTTTTGCTTTTGACTTAGAAACAGGCCGTCAAATTTGGCGAACTCCCGTTCAATTTGAGCGTGCTGCTCTTCGAGTTGCAGGTGGTGGAGCGCTCATGCGCGGTACAGCCACGATTTATAACGGCAAGTTATTTCGTCAATCGGTAGATGACCATTTGATGGCATTGGATATGAAAACCGGCAAGGAAATTTGGAAGACCAAATTTGCTGATTGGAAGGACGGCACGAAGGGGGTTATTGCACCAATCATTGCAAATGGGGTGTTGATTAATGGCATGGGTGGTAGTGATACGACAGCTCGAGGCTTTATTGAAGGTTATGACCCAGAAACAGGCAAGCAACTTTGGCGTACTTACACGATTCCAGCACCTGGCGAGCCTGGTTCTGAAACTTGGCCAACAAAAAATAGACCAGACGCTTGGAAGTATGGTGGCGGTTCAACTTGGCAATATGCAAACTATGATCCGCAACTTGATTTGATTTATATCGGTACTGGAAATGCTGAGCCCTACAATCCAGAATACCGGGATGGTGCGGACAGTTTATATACTTCAAGTATCTTAGCGATTCGTCCAAAAACGGGTGAAATGGTTTGGTTCTATCAATATGTCCCCAACGATAGTTATGATTATGACTCCACTGCAGAAAGCATTTTGGCAGATGTGAAAATTAACGGTGAAGAGCGTAAGGTACTTTTTAACGCGCACAAAAATGGGTTCTTATACGTATTAGATAGAACGAACGGCAAACTCATTTCAGCTAGACCTTTTGTCAAAGTGAACTGGGCAAGTGAAATTGATCTAAAAACGGGCCGTCCAGTGTTAACGGATCTTTTAAGTCGCGCTATGAATGGTGAGACAGTTGAACTCTATCCTTCTCGAGGCACGAATGCGGTGTTAAATGCTTATAATCCGAAGAAAAACTTGATGTATATCAATACATGGAATCAAGCACGAGTCATGAAGTTTGTGAAGACTGAATTCAATTTAGGATCTGATTACACGGGTATTCAATCAAGCTTCAAAACCCCAGCGGGCGAACCACTTGGATTTTTTAAGGCCATAGAACCTTTGAGTGGCAAAGTCGTTTGGAGTGCACCGGTTACTGATATGTATAACTCTGCTGGAGTTTTAGCAACCGATGGCGACTTGTTATTTACTGGCAAGTTAACGGGTGAGTTCATCGCCTTGGATCAAAATAGTGGTAAGCAACTATGGCAATACAAAACTGGTTCTGGTATTAATGCCCCTCCAATCACCTACTCTTACAAAGGCCGTCAGTATGTAGCGATTCTTTCAGGGATTGGTGGAAGTAATCCTAAACGTTTTGCCGGCGATAAAATACCGACTGGTGGTTCAGTAACGGTTTTTGCCCTACCGGTTAAAAATTAATGATTCACGAATTAAATAGTATGAAAAGTAGAATAGTTGTAGGACTGATGTTGATAGGTTGTTGTGTAAGCTTTAAGGTCTCTGCGCAAGATGCTGGTGCAATTGCAATTGGCGAAAAAACCTATCAACAATATTGTGCTGCTTGTCATGGAGCACAAATGAAAAATCCTCAATGGGGCTTTGATTTAGGCAAGTTTCCAAGGGATAGTAAGATTCGATTTATTGATTCTGTAACCTATGGAAAAAATGCGATGCCCCCATGGGAGGATGTCCTAAGTAAAGAGCAGTTAGAAGCTTTATGGGCTTATTTACAATCAGTGCCTGCTAGTTTGTAAAAAAGAGCAATTGCATTGTTTTGCAATTGCTCTTTAAGTTTTCTCTTCAGCTTTCTAAAGGATTTTTACTGTGGTTCAATGCCCGCAGCAGTAGCAATTTTTTGATATTTAACAATATCCGTTTTTACAAACTGTTTGACTTGTTCCAAGCTCATATGACGTGATTGAATTCCTGCTTTCTGAAACG
>CAISYI010000239.1 GCA_903889595.1 uncultured beta proteobacterium | reverse complement strand
GGCTTCTTGGTTTTTCTTAGATGCTGTAGATATGTCAGCACCCGTTAATACCAAAGTTATTATGGCTTTTGGGGATTCAATCACGGATGGAACGGCTTCGACAATGAACGGCGATGACCGCTGGCCAGATGTTTTATCACGTAGGTTGCACAAAGCATATGGTAATAAAGTCGTTGTCTTAAATGCAGGTATTGGCGGAAATCAGGTAGCTGGACCAGCAGAGTACTCCCCAACAAAACCATTTCCAGGAGGACCTTCATCAAGCATGCGCCTTGAGAGAGACGTCTTAAGCCTCTCGGGCATTTCGACGTTAATTTGGCTAGAAGGTATTAATGATTTCAGTAAGAATGGCAATGCCACAACTCAGACAGTACTTGATGGATTAACTGATGGTGTTCGTCGTCTAAAAGCTGCGGGTATTAAGGTGGTCGGAGCAACCCTCACAACTGCATTAGGCAGCACGAGTGCCGCGCATGGATTTCCAGAGCAGGATGAGAAGCGCAAAGTGTTTAATCAATTCATTAAAACCTCGCCTATTTTTTCCGGCTATATAGATTTTGATGAAGTAATCTTAGACCCCTCAACAGGTCAAATGAAAACGGAATTTATTCCTGATAGTACTATAGGTGGACCCGGCGATAAGCTACACCCCAATCGAGTTGGATATCAGGCAATGGGTAACTCGATCAACCTGCTTCAACTCATGAACTTAAAGCCAAATTGAGTTAAACCAAGAAAAAAATGGAACAAGTAAAGAGAATGTTTACTCTAAACTTGTAACTGAAATCAAAATGTATATAATAAATTGTGTAATAAATCTCAGGCAACTCAATCACTTAAGTTAGTAGCCTGATCAAACTCCCCATTTATTTTAATTAACGACTTTTCATCAAAGCCTCATAGACTCTAATATGCAACATAAAAAAATATTTTCAATACCCAAACCTGCATGGGTTGTTCTGCTAATCAGTAATTTCGTCTTTGCTTGGTGGCTTAAGATGGAAATTGGCAGTTATCGAGGATGGGCAGTAGTAGATCTATCAAGTGATTTATCAATTGCACTGCCTACAATACTGGCTGTAATGCAATTTGCACTTTTTGCACTTACGGTGGATATGCTGATGCGCTTAATGGTGATCTCAGTAAATAAACGATTAACTAAGGGACAAATTCCTGTTATCGCCGTCACTGCTTTCAGCATCCTAATTTACGGCTTGATTGGTTTGATTGGTTTTATCCTCCTCTACGATCACGGTCTTTCACACATCTTGGCAACTACCGGAGCTTTAGGTGTTGGCGCATTCTTTATCTTTCGCGAGTGGATTGCAGACGTTACCGCAAGTATTCAAATTCAAACCGATCATTTAGCTGGAATTAATGATTACCTGCTCATATCTGGCGACAAGGGTGCAGTTAAAGTCATTCAAATTGATCATCGAATGATTACATTGCAAAGTGATATTCGCTACGTTACTCGGATGCCTGCTCGTCAATTTCTAAATTTGCATTACATCAACCTAAGTAGGCAGCCTGAAAAGCGCGGCACTCTAAGACGTATTAGTTTTAAGTTAAGTACCGCAAATAATAGTACTAGAGTTCTAGAGACGATGGAAACTGCAATGAAATTTTTGGTTTCTAAAGATCATCGCTTTTTCCCAAGATATGTGTGTCATGTTCAGCAAATTGAAGGCGGCGAGATTGGTTATGGTCTTGGCTATGAGTGCGATCCAAGCATACCTCAGAATACGTCGAATAACATTGTATTTACAAGACTTTTACATATTTTCCGTGCAGCAGCAATTAACCTCGGCTCTGATATGGAGGTTACGACCACTGCAGAGGCTATTCCTGAAGCGCAACAAAGGTTGATGGACATTTATCACTCTAGTGTTTTAAAAGTTTTAGATGAAAACCAAGTTGAGGAAATCTCTTCAATCGTTAAAATAGTTCGCTATGAGGCGGGTGAACATTTAATTCGCAAGGGTGAACATGCTGAAAGTATGTATTTCATTTCAGAAGGGCACCTAGAAGTGGTCATTCAAGATAATGAAGGAAATGACAAAGTAGTAGCTTCTTTGTGGCCAGGTGATTGCGTTGGTGAGATGTCCCTTCTAACCGGCGAGCCGAGGTCTGCAAACGTTATCGCTAAATCAAAAGGGGTCTTACTAGAGTTAACAAAGGATAACCTCGCACCAATATTTGAGGAATCACCAAAATTAATTGATGAAATCTCACAAATTTTGACTGAGCGTAATCTAGCAAATGAAAAAGCCTTATCTAGTTCTTCCGGTCATCATGAAAAAGCCAATCAGATTAAAGTATTGGCTCAAAAAATCTTTAAGTTTTTCTTTGGATCAAAGGCCAATCATTAAAGAAGTTTTTTGTGGGTAGCGAAATAAACGATATTTCGCTACCATTCAGTTTGTTGTTATTGTGGTTCTATTTTTGCCCGTTTAGCAACATCGGACCACTTCTGAAAATCATTCTTTATAAGAGTTCTGAACTCTTCTGATGAACTTCCCATCGGTTCTGCACCTTCTGATAAGAGTCGCTCTTTAATTTCTTTGCTTTGAAGCGCCTTGACCATCTCTTTTTGAATCATTTGAATAATATTGTCTGGTGTTCCAACTGGGGCCAGAAGTCCATACCATTGCAGTGAGACATAATTACTAATCCCTGATTCCATCACAGTAGGAACATTAGGTAAAAGATCTAATCTTTTACTTCCAGAAACTGCGAGTGCGCGAAGTTTACCTGATTGAATATAGGGCATTGCTGTGAGTGGATTAATAAACATCGAATCAACCTGACCACTAAGTAAGTCAGTAATGGCTGGAGTAGTGCCCTTATATGGCACATGAGTTGTCTGAATACCAGCAAGATAATTAAATAATTCCATCGACATGTGAGGTGAGGTGCCTACTCCTGCACTGGAATAATTTAGTTTATTCGGATCTTTTTTGGCTAAATTAATCCATTCTTTTAAATTTTTTGCGGGAACATTCGTATTAACAACAAAAATATTAGGGGCTGTAGCGGCGAGTGAGATGGGAGAAAAATCCTTAATTGGGTCGTAACTAACATTCTTCATCAATAATGGATTCAGAATCAATGGTGTGGGCACCATGAGTAAAGTATATCCATCAGGTGGTGCGTGCATTACGGCCTCAATGCCGATCATATTGCCAGCACCCGGTTTGTTTTCTACAAAGAAACTTTGCCCAAATGCTTTTGTAAATGACTGGGCAAGTTGCCTAGCAATAATGTCTGAGCCGCCACCCGGAGCCGACGGAACAATAATTTTTACTGGTTTGGCTGGATACGTTTGTCCTAAACACAAGCTTCCCACACCCATCAATATAAAAAATAAAAATACTCTAAGCGTCCTATCCATCAGCATGTAAGGTTTCTTTAGAAAGGTTGATGGGCTTGGCAGCAATTAAAATGAAGGCAATCACACAAGGTACATCACCATTATTAATCCAGTTATGAATGGTACCTTTTTGGACAATCACATCACCTTGATTTAGGTGCACAATGGTACCGTCCAAATCCATATCAATTGAACCAGACATCACAATTGCGTAATCAATCGTTTCTGTTCTATGGTTGCGCGGAGCAACACCTGGATCATATCGCACAATTCTAAAAACAGTATCCTCTTTACTTAGAACGGATACATCTCTTGAGATACCATTGCTAGCATCCAAATTATCTACCGGAAATTGACCCGTGGACCAAACTACGATACTCGAGTGATGATCACGCCTTGAAATAATGTTGGTACAAATTTCATCCTGCTCTACGATAGCCTTACCACTTGCATCATGACCTGTTACTACGCGACGAATCTTCATTTTTGGACGCCCTTTAGAAAAGAAATAACCTTGGTAGCAATGGCATCCTCTAGCGGAGCCCACTGCGTAAAAGAAATAATATCTACATCTTGATCTTCAATTGGTAACTGAAATAATTCTACTTCGGGAATAATCTGAGCAGCAGCAACAGCATTTTCGCGGGCGTGGGTCCGATCATTGCCTGGAATAATCAGTACTGGTACCTTAATGGCTTGAAGGGTCGACTCTTCCACCCCCATCACTGGATATTTTGGCCCGCTTACAAAAATACTCAGCCAGTTTTCTAAAACACGGATAAATTCGGCTGGATCCATCTTCATTAAGACCTCCAGATTTTCAGGTCGCGCGGCTATTCGTTCTTGATAGTCAGCCGTTTCACAAACAGCTTGCATCCCACCTAATTTGGCAGCATCAATAAATTGTTGGTAATATTTTTTAGGTAATCTATTCGCAGCAGTTTCTCCACCAGTCAAGCGGAGTAAAACGAGGGCTTCGGCAATTTCTGGATGGCGTTGATTGACTAGGATCGACAATCTCGCTCCAGAAGAGGCCCCGCCAATGAATGCCTTCTCAATACCTAATTGTCGTAATAGCTCTGCTAAGTCATCTGCCCAAATAATTTCTTCACCATCTTGTCCAGCGATGGATACTTCTGATGCACCGGTATTTCGACGGTCATGTAGTAAAACTCGAAAGCCACCTTCAGCTATTTTTTTGGCGAGAGGTATAAATTCTGCATGACTTCTTCTACCGCCTGTTGAGAGGGTAAACCAAGGTCCTTGATCACCAATGATTTGATAGTAAATTTGAACATTTCGGACCAAAGCGAATGGCATAGTAGAACCTTTTTGTGTTGTTATGAAAGCCAATTATCCTCTAAGCACTTAAGTGATGATTGGCCGTTTTTGAAACATAATCGCCCGAATGTCGATTTGGGTAGAGTCTAATCTATATGTTTGGTAGAACCCCGAACTTAATCGGGGTACTAATGTATTTAAAGCCCTAATTTTGCGGCAAGACCGATTCGTTGTAATTTACCCGTAGCACCCTTAGGCAGCTCATCCATAAAGATAATCTTTTTAGGAACCTTGAAATCAGCTAGCTTCTGGGCAGCAAAAGTACGAATATCTTTTTCTTCAGCAGATTTACCTTCACGCAGAACAACTACAGCACCAACTTCTTCACCGAGTTTTTCATGAGGAATAGCAAAAGTTACTACTTGTAATACTGCTGGATGTTCCATCAAGATTTCATCTACTTCCCGCGGTGAAATTTTTTCCCCACCGCGGTTAATAATCTCCTTCAAACGACCTGTAATCGTTACATAACCATCTGCATCAATCGTTCCTTGGTCGCCAGTGCGGAACCAACCATTTGTGAAATTATCTGCATTCGCTTTGGGATTGTTTTCATATCCCTTAGTGACGTTGGCTCCTTGAATCACGATTTCTCCCGTTTCACCAACACCCAAAAGCTTGCCATCCTCATCCATAATGGCCATTTTAGGTCCAGAAGCAACTCCCACAGTGCCAGGCTTTCGCTTTGCTGGCGGCAGTAAATTACTTGCCATTTGATGGGATGCCTCCGTCATGCCGTAGGACTCAATCAGTGGAGCCTTAAAACAGGCTTCAAGTTCTTCAATCACTTTCATTGGCATAGAAGAGCTAGAGGATCTGATAAAACGCAGTGGGTTATTTTGAATAACCACTTGATTATTATTTGCCCTTGTCAAAATAGTTTGATGCATGGTTGGCACAGCGGTATACCAAGTTGGTTTGATTTGATCCATCCAGGAGAAAAACTTCAATGCATTAAAACCAGGAGTGCAGGAAACATACGCGCCAGCTGAGAGAGGGGCCAAGATACCTGCTATGAGTCCATGAATATGGAATAAAGGCATGATATTGAGACCGCGGTCTTTTGAGGTAAAGGCTAAAGTTTCTGCAATATTGCCAGCTGAGGCACAGACGTTAGTCTGCGAAAGAGGCACAATTTTAGGTCTTGAAGTTGTTCCAGAAGTATGCAAAATGAGTGCAACATCATATGGCTTGGCCCAACCACCCAGTTTAAGCTTTGACTTTTTAGAACCCCGTAAACTGAGTGTAAATGTGCCTGCGCCACATTCAGGCGTAGGGTGAAGATCAATGATTGCTACACCTAATTTTTCAGCAACAGAAATGGCTGGTGACTCAGAACCCACTTTTACGATAATGGCTTTTGCATTGAGGTCATCTAAATAAAACTGAAATTCATCAGCACGATAGGAAATGTTCAGGGGTGCAGACGTTGCACCACTTGCAACGGCCATGAAAGCGAGAGCCATTTCTGGGCCATTATCTAAAACAATCGCAACCCGATCATTTCTACCGATACCAAAGCTATTTAACTTAGCGACTGTTTGCGTAATAAAAACACGTAAACTTTTAAAAGTGACATCTAGTTGATCCGGAGCACCAATTGCTGAATTGGCATCATTGCCTAAGGAGAGTAATTCTGGCAGGGTAGAACAGCGTTTCATTTTCGTAGTCCTTTTATTTAATGAGAGGTAATTTTTAATTGGCCGTTCTGATCGGCTAAAGTTTTTGAAAGCAAACTAATACAAGCAAAGACGGCATCAATGTGCGGAGTCGGCAAGTTCACGATGCGACCAAGCTCTACGATAGAACCAATCAATGCATCTTTTTCAATGGCACGCCCAGCTTCAATATCTTGCAGCATTGAGGTTTTATGAGCACCAACTGCTTGGGCACCCGCAATTCTTTTTTCTAACGAAACTCTAAATACAATTCCCAACTTCTCTCCAACATCTTGGGCTTCTTTCATCATTTTGGCGACTAAATCTCGTGATAAGGGGAATTCGCAGATATCAACGAGGGTGGCATGAGTCAATGCACTAATAGGATTAAGACTTAAATTACCCCATAGCTTAGTCCAAAGTTCAGAACGGATGTCTGAGATAACCGGCGCTTTGAAGCCTGCTTCTTTGAAGGTTTTGGAGAGTAATTCAATTCTTGGGGTGACAGAGTTATCTATCTCAGCAACTGAAAAACGGTTGCCCTCGATATGCTTTAAAACCCCTGGTGCGATAATTTCAGCTGCAGGGTAAACAATCGTACCTACGACGCGTTCAATCGGTAAATTAGCAGCGATGACACCACCAGGATCGACACTTTCTAAGACTCGACCTTCATACTCACCACCATGTTTAAAGAAATACCACCATGGAATACCATTTTGAGCGGTGAGTACCATCGTTTCTTCATGATACAAAGCGGGCAACTCTTGAACAATGGCAGCAACTTGGTGCGCCTTCATCCCTAAAATCACTAAGTCTTGTGGCCCTGCCTCACTAATAGAGCTGAGTGCACGCAGTGGGGTTATCGTTTCTGTACCGTCATGTTCGATAAACTTAAAACCATTTTCTTGAATTGCTTTCAGGTTCGGTCCCCGTGCAATCACGGTGACATCATTCCCTGATTTTGCAAGTTTGACTGCAAGTAAGCCACCGATTGCTCCAGCTCCGACAACACAAATTTTCATTTTTCCACCAAATAAAAAATTAAAACAAGCTACACACTATAGCTATTTGTTATTAGATCAACAAAATCAATTAAATATCTTGCACTGTATTGGTTAATTTGCCAATACCTTCTATGTTAACTTCAACAATTTGACCCCCTTTAATAGGCAGTGTGCCAAGAGAAGTACCACAAGCAATGACATCACCAGCATATAAAGTCATATCAAACGATAAATAACTCAAAATTTGATAGGGATTAAAAATCATATCAGAACAGGCATAGCTTTGACGTTCTCGCCCATTGATAAGGGTCTTGACCGTTAAATCCTCGTAAGAAACATCGGTTTCTATCCATGGACCGAAGGGTCCAAAGGTATCGTAACTTTTGGCCCTAGTCCACTGTTTAAAAGATTCATCCTTAGTCAAAATTTCAAGGGCAGTGACATCATTGACACAGGTATATCCCAAAATGTAATCTTTTGCATCCTCAACTGAAATTTCTTTCGCTGTTTTACCTACTACGATACCGAGTTCACCTTCATAAATGACTCGTCCAACGGGACCGGTACTTGTTTTTGGGAATTTGATCATGCCCTGAGGATTTAAAAAAGAATTACTCGATTTAATAAAGTAAAGGGGCTCAGAGGGAATGGCGTTATTTTGTTGCTGGGCTAAGGCGTGATAGTTATTCCATAATCCAATCATCTTGGAAGGTTGACAGGGATAGTACAACTCAATTTCCTCTATAGAAATTGAAGTCCCAGTCATGGTAAATGTTGAAAAGGGATCTCCTGCAATCGTTTCTACGAATTTCTCATCTTGACTGAGTTTGCCGAAACTAATTTCTTGTGTTTTTTTGCTTTGAAAACGACACCATTTAGCCATGTTAGTCCCCTTTTATTTATCTAAAAGTTATATTTTCGAATTATTTTGCATAATTTAAAAAACAATAATCATTCTATCCATTTTATCAAGGTCCTTGAAGCGATTCTGCCTAAGGAGGTTGGTTGTGGGATTATTTAGACAATTAACTAAGAATATCGGTTGATTTTTTGCTATCCGAAATACTTTATTGATTGAAACTATTCCTCAGATTAGAATGGCCTTCATGGATCAGCCAAAACAATATCATCTCCAAGAAAATTTGAATGATTTTTTTAACTTTAAAAAAACGCCTTTAAATACGCAACGTATTGAAGATTTTTTTTCAGTACTAGAAAAAAATGAAAGTCCCATGCATTTTTTTCTTGAAGCATTAGTGAGCTCAGAACTCTGGCAGGGATGGCAAATCTCCCCGAACCCCTATCTTCCAATGATTATGCAAGTGGGTTCTGATATCGATCATTTTGCAGCAATGCAACCAGAGCCAGCCTATCATTCCAAGAAACATATGATGGATGTTTGCGTAACACTTTCTTATTTACTCTGTCACGAAAATGAGTCCTCTGTCAGTGATATTTGGATGATTTCAAAGCAAGAAAAATGGCTTTTATTACTAGGGGCTGCCATGCACGACCTGGGTCATCCAGGTTTAATCAATGCCTTTTCGTATGAGTTGGAAAAGAAAAGTTTGGCTTTGTTAAAAGCTTTACTTAATAAGATTGGCACTGATTCTGATCTTATAGATGAGGTACTAAATACATTAACTCCTTGGATATTAGCCACAGATCATGGGCAATATTCTGCGTTAATAAATCGATTATTAAGTCCCCAGCCATCTCATACAGATTGTTTAGCGATGATCTTGGTAGAGGCTGATTTGGTATCTAGCGTTCTACCAAAGCGTGGACGTGAATTAACTAGGCGCTTAACTGAAGAATGGGCATTACCTTACCCAGATTTATCAAATTCCCTTGCAAATCAGTCTGGGTATATTAAGTTTCTGAAAAGTCTAAAATTTATTAGTCCTTATTCTGTGACAGCAGGTATCCCTGAAATATTAAAAAGTACAACAATACAAAATGAAAATTAACGCCGATTTTAGTCAGAGAGTTGTGATTAATCATCATGACTTACCTTGGGTTACTAGTCCTGTATCAGGTGTAGAAAGACGCATGCTAGAGCGCCTTGGCGATGAGGTGGCAAAAGCAACTACTATTGTTCGCTATCAACCAGGCTCCAAGTTTCTAGCTCATTCTCATGAATTTGGTGAGGAAATATTCGTTTTAGATGGGATATTGAGTGATGAAACGGGTAATTATCCTGCCGGCACTTATCTAATGAATCCGCCTGGTTCTTCTCATGCGCCGTTCAGTGAAACTGGCTGTACGCTCTTTGTGAAGTTGCGACATCTTGGC
>CAISYI010000238.1 GCA_903889595.1 uncultured beta proteobacterium | reverse complement strand
GGATATTTTGTATCTTCCCCATCCTCAATGACTCCAACGCCCCCTTGAGTACAATTAGTTCTGCGCCTTCAGTATCAATTTTTAGAAGAAAGACTCTACTAATCGCTCTATCTTTAATTACTCGATCTAAAGTAGTCACTTCCACTTGAATTTTTTCATATAAATTACTTGAATTCACGCCGAGTATTTTTGCCTTTGATTTCAACCAATTAGAATCTGGATTAGGAAGAATCAAACTTGAGCTTGGAGTATGTCTAGAGACATAAAAATCACCCGAGCCTTCTCTCTCTGCTACGGCTACTTGCATCCATTCTATTTGATCAGATTTAAGTTCAAAAATCGGCAAGGGTTCAATTGCAATGATTTTGGGTCCTTGGTAAATCTTAGAATACAACTTTGAGATAGTTCCCTTATTTGCACCAATATCAAATATAAAGTCATCTTTTTGAGGCTTCTTTAAGTTCCACAGGAGATAAACGGAAAGGCGAACATGGAATATGTATTCCAAAAAATCTACTAATTTCTCAACAATTCTTATTCTCACAAGCAACTCCTTGAATTAAATTCAATTAGCTTTTTCGCACACATAGCTAAATTGTTCCATCGCTAATTGCTTGCATGATCCATTCAATAACTTCATCAAGCATAGTTTCCAATGTCACATCGGCTCGGAAACCTAAAATATTTTCAGCTTTCTCTACTGAAGGAATTCTTCTGTTAACGTCATACTCAAAACCAGGGTCACTCACTATTTGTAGTTCTGTACCAGGATTAATTTTCTTCCAAATTTTTTCTACCAACTGTTTAACGGTGGTCGACTCAGATGTTGATAAATTAAAATCCTCATTAAGTGCGCGATCGGATTCCATTGCTAGAGCTATCCCACGCGCTAAATCACCACCATATGTGTAATGCCTTATTTGAGATCCGTCACCTAAAATATGAACAGGATTTTGACCCTTTAATATCTTCTGAATTATGTCAGGAACCACATGGCTCATGGCAAGATTCACATTACCGGAAGCTATTTCAACATCTCCCAATGCCCTACGTTCGCCAATGCCAACACAATTAAAAGGTCGAACGATTGTGTACGGGAGTTTGTATTGATCCCATGCAGCACGAGCAAAATACTCAACCGCTAGTTTTTGAAAACCATAACTAGATAATGGTGGCGGAACTCGACGTTCATCTCCTTCTAAAGATGGCCATTTATCTGTGCTCTCAAAAACCATAGAGCTAGAATGTCGATCTTCTACTAGAAATTGAGCCTGTAAAATTAATTTAGCTTGCAGATGTTTTGATTCTTTAATTTTCTCTAAAGCCTCATCACGCGATTCACCGTTTTTTAATTGATGATTAGCTTGAGCAACAATCATTAAGGCAATACTAGATGTTTCAGGAAACAATGTTGGATTATGGGCAACTTTTATTGCTTTAATAAACCTGCCTGCAAATAAATGATCAACAGCTTGTATCAAGTCCTCAGCTGCTTTCAAACTTTTTGATTTTAACCGATAGGCTTTTGCTTTAAGTGGCAAATTGATTAATTCATTGATCAATCGCAAACAAGAGAAAAGAATTCCACTAAAGATTACAAAAAGAACTAAAGCCATATTCAGACTTAGATCAATGCGATGAATATTCCAAAAGAGAACTAAATGCCCTGTATTATTTTTCATCAACCAAGCTGCGACCACAGCACCAACAGATAACACGATCAACCAAATAATAAAGCGCATGTTAGTTTTCTTTCAATGATTTTTGATTAGATTGAAAACCATCTTTTATTTTTTCAAGTTCAATAACCAACTGTTCCAAATTAGCTACAAATTTCTTGACGGAATCATCTGTTAAATTGAAATTTTTGGCGGTAATATCTTTTAATTTTTTCGTTTCAATCAGTGCTTCTTGTGATAAACCATTTAATACTAATTGGCGAATCGTTAGAAGTCGAATTGTCACTTCTTTTTTAATTAATACTTGTGAAGTTTGTGACATCGCAAGTTCACTGACAGGTGAATCAATGACTTGAACATGGACTAAATCTGATACATAACTTTTTAATGGAATAAGAAACTGATTAAAAAAACTACTCCACCACCTTATTTCAGCGTTTGCTGAGCGGTTAGATTTTTCTAACGTAGGTTGTACTGAGTTCGGTTTTTCGATATTTGCTGATTGAAGATTGATAAAGGTTAAACCATCAACTGAGGCTAACAGTTCATTCAAGTGTTTAAAAAACTCTAAAGAGAGCTTGAGATTGATGGATGGTAAAACCCCAGCCTCTTCTTTGTTTGCGTCTAGAGCTCTACCTAATAATTCATTTAAGTTTGCTAATTGGCGTGAGTTTTTAGTAGTCACTTCTTCTAAAGCTCTTACCTTTGTAACATTACTATTTAAACGAACTACCAAAAAAATACAGGCTATCACCAATAAGACAGTAGTTACCAATAGTATTGGAATAAAACGCTTAGGCCCTATTAATGATGTTAATTGAAAATTATTTGGCTTTACATTTTCTTGTTTTTTAGTATTAGAAAACTCTCGTGTCAAATCAGCGGCGCTGTCTTCTTCACCAATATCGGTGGTCTGCATAATTACCAAGCTTTCTTAAAAATCAAATTTTTTATGTTTTGTGAAATACTTTCCTGTCCTGGCAAAATATTTATTACCCTTGAAAAACCAATATCTTTTGCTGTTTGTGCAATTTTTTCATGTGTAGCTAATGCTATCGATTGACTCAATATTACCTCTTTTAATCCAAGAGTCATTAAGGTTTGCGACAAATATTGGCATGCAAGGGATGAACTCATTAGCCAAATTAAAGGTTTGTTTTCATTTATAACCTCTGAACGTGGCATGGTCTGCCACATCTTTAGAAAATTTTGCCAATACTCATCATTTCGATCTAAGTTTTGCCTTTTATAGATTGAAATTAATCGCACATCTGCTTTCTCGGACTCCAAACGACTCACCAACCAATCTCTACCAGTATCTCCCCTAACAATAAGAACCTTTTTCCCATCCCAATTTTTTTCTTGTTCAAACAACTGCAACCATAAGCCCTCTGAATCCCATTGTTCTTCATTGGCGGGTTTAACGATTAAATAGGGCTTAAATCTTGATTCCAAAATGATTTTTTCAGTACCACCGCCAATTAAAGCCAACTTTAAATGTGTCGGCCAATCATAATGAAATGTTTTTAATAATAGATCTGCCACCAAAAAAGCATTTGGGCTTACGAAACTTAACCACTGTGCATTTAATAAATCTTGGTATAACTCTTTGGCAAGAGTTTCATTGATATCCGGGACTATTTCCAATAGGGGCAATCCTAATACTTCTAAATCTAAGTCATTAACAATCAAATCATCTTGAATAGATTTGATCATATGATTTAGTTGCTCACGAGGTCGTGTAACGATGATCTTGAATAAACTCAATGGAATTCCTTAATTTGCAAAACTGTGGATACTGCAAACCTTTTTGGCACTTCAATCGGGATACCAACCAATAAATGAAACGTTAAATTAGCATTAGCACCTAATAAAACAGCATCTAAATCCTCAATAAAAAAGCCTTTACTACCTATTTTGGATAAACTTTTATCGAAAAGTTGGTCACCACTCCTAGTCTTGCCTAAAATAGAGGTTTTGTAATGAGGTTCAATTCCGTGCAACAGTTGTTGAATGTGCTTCTCATGCCTCATTCCAAGGTGAGTTTCACGAGAAGTCATCACTAATCGTTCTGGGGGTAAAATATTATTCATGTCATCATCCAAACATTCTCTAGATAATAAATCACAAGCGTGGTCAGCCCGCTTCTCAGAACCTGTTTCTGAATTAGTTCAACGCTACACAGCCTCAGTTGGTTTTGATTACCGCATGGCTGAAGTAGATTTACAAGGTTCTTTAGCTCATGCACAAATGCTTTCTGAACAAGGAATCATTTCCAACGAAGACTTTGAACAAATTCAATCGGGTTTATTACAAATTCAATCTGAAATTCTATCAGACCATTTTACTTGGCAATTATCCCTTGAAGATGTGCATTTAAATATAGAAGCCAGACTAACCCATTTAATTGGTGATGCTGGTAAAAAATTACATACTGCTAGGTCAAGGAATGACCAAGTTGCAACCGATATTCGCTTATGGACAAGGCAAGCCATTGATCAAGTTCTGCAAGAGTTGCGGCAGTTAAGGCTCGGGTTTTGCAATTTAGCAGAACAGCATGCTAGTACCATCATGCCTGGATTTACGCATCTGCAAGTAGCTCAACCCATTACAGTCGGACACCATTTAATGGCGTATGTGGCGATGTTTACAAGAGATGCTAGTCGCCTTGAAGATTGTCGTAAGCGTCTTAATGTTTTACCACTTGGTTCAGCTGCTTTGGCTGGCACGAGTTATCCAATTAACCGTGAAAGAGTTGCTGAGTTACTCGGGTTTGATAGCGTATGTCAAAATTCTCTGGACGGCGTATCTGATCGAGATTTTGCGATTGAGTTTTGTTCAGTTGCATCCATCATCATGACACATATCTCTCGCTTTTCTGAGGAATTGATTTTATGGATGAGCCCGCAATTTGGATTCATTGATTTACCTGATCGCTTCTGTACAGGAAGCTCCATCATGCCTCAAAAGAAAAACCCTGACGTACCTGAATTAGCAAGAGGCAAAACTGGACGAGTAAATGGAAATTTAGTTAGTTTACTCACCCTGATGAAAGGTCAACCTCTAGCCTATAACAAGGATAATCAGGAAGACAAGGAACCCCTATTTGATTCTGCTGATACCCTTTTGGATACGTTGAAAATTTTTGCTGATATGGTTCCCAATATCCAGTTCAAACCAGATAACCTTCGTTTAGCTGTCGGTAAAGGCTTCGCAACAGCCACTGACTTAGCTGACTACTTGGTGCGCAAAGGTATGGCATTTAGAGACGCACATGAGGCCGTAGCTAACGCAGTTAAAGTAAGTGCTAGTAAGGGCTTGGATTTGTCCCAACTCCCTTTAGACGCCCTTAGAGATGCTTGTGAATTAGCAAAGCCAGAGATGATTGAAGAGGATATTTACGCTGTTTTAACTCTTGAAGGATCGGTGAATTCTCGCAATCATACTGGCGGTACTGCACCGGAACAAGTGCTCAAAGCCATTGCAATTGCGAAAAAGGCTTTAATTCAGTAATTAGCTTTTTAAACTTTTATGGATGATTTGTAAAACCATTGTGATCCAACAAAAATGCCTATCAACTTTTTTTGATAGGCATTTTGATTTGTGGTTTTTTGTGTTTTAAAGATCTCTAACGCAATCTACAAAATAAGCTTTTTTACCGTCAATTTCGTCTTTCACCAAACCATGGATATCCGTTTCAAAACCTGGGAATTTCTCATTGAAATCACGAGCGAATTTCAAATAGTCGACAATCCGTTTGTTAAATCGCTCTCCAGGAATTAACAGTGGAATTCCAGGTGGGTAAGGAGTAACCAACATTGCTGTTACTCTATTCTCCAAATGATCGATAGAGACCCTTTCAATATCACGGTGCGCCATTTTTGCAAAAGCTTCACTTGGCGGCATCGCAGGGATCATGTCAGATAAATACATTTCTGTTGTCATCTTCGCCACATCATGGTCTCTATAAAAAGCATGAATTGTGTTAGCGATGTCCTTGAGTCCAACTCTTTCATATTTTGGATACTTGGTAGCAAACTCAGGCAAACACCTCCAGAGTGGCATATTCTTATCGTAATGATCTTTAAATTGTTGTAACTCAGTTACCAGGGTATTCCACCTACCTTTGGTAATCCCAATCGTGAACATAATAAAGAATGAATATAAACCTGTTTTTTCTACGATGATGCCGTGTTCAGCTAAATACTTTGTCACAATACTCGCTGGGATACCTTCAATACCAAAATTTCCTTCAATATCAATTCCGGGTGTTACGATCGTTGCCTTAATTGGGTCTAGCATGTTAAAACCATCGGCTAACTTACCAAAGTTATGCCAACTATCGTCTGCATTCAATATCCAATCATCTTGAGTGCCAATACCTTCCTCGACGATGGTTTCAGGGCCCCAAACTTTAAACCACCAATCTTGTCCATACTCTGCTTCAACCTTTTTCATCGCCCTTCTAAAATCCAGTGCCTCAGCAATTGACTCTTCAACTAGAGCGGTTCCTCCAGGAGGCTCCATCATTGCCGCAGCCACATCACAAGAAGCAATAATTGCATATTGCGGACTTGTCGAAGTATGCATTAAATAAGACTCATTAAAACAGGTAGGATCTAGTTTTCTGTCCTCAGATTCTTGAACTAAAATTTGAGATGCCTGTGATAAGCCTGCTAATAACTTATGCGTAGACTGGGTTGCAAACACTAAACTTTTCTGAGGTCTAACACGATCGCGACCTACAGCATGCATATTTTTATAAAAGTCTGAGAAGGTTGCGTGGGGTAACCAAGCCTCATCAAAATGCAAAGAATCTACTTTGCCATCCAACATGGACTTAATCATTTCAACGTTATAAACAACCCCGTCATAAGTACTTTGAGTAATCGTTAAAATTCTAGGCAGTGCATTTTTATCTTTAATGAATGGATTGTTATTGATTTTCTTTTGGATATTGCTCCACTCAAACTCTTCTTTCGGAATCGGTCCAATGATGCCAAAATTATTCCTAGTTGGCATTAAAAATACCGGAATAGCGCCCATCATCATAATGGAGTGAAGTACTGATTTATGACAGTTTCGGTCAACAATCACGATATCGTTAGGTGCTACCGTTGAATGCCATACAATCTTATTAGAAGTTGAAGTACCATTAGTTACAAAATATAAGTGATCAACGCCGAAAATACGTGCCGCATTTCGCTCACTGGCTGCAACAGGTCCAGTATGGTCTAACAACTGTCCCAATTCCTCAACCGCATTACATACGTCTGCTCTGAGCATATTTTCACCAAAAAACTGATGAAATATTTGGCCAACTGGACTCTTCAGAAAAGCAACGCCACCAGAGTGACCTGGGCAGTGCCAAGAGTAAGAACCTTCAGAAGCATAATGGATTAGGGATTTAAAAAATGGCGGTGCGAGAGAGTCTAAATATACTTTTGCTTCACGAATAATATGACGTGCAACAAACTCTGGCGTATCTTCATTCATATGAATAAAACCGTGCAACTCACGCAAAATATCGTTCGGAATATTTCTAGAAGTTTTCGTTTCTCCGTACAAGAAGATAGGAATATCTTCATTACGTTTACGAACTGCTTTGACAAAATTCCTGAGGTTTTCAATGACATCGACAAAACCCTCAAAATCTGGTTCAGAAAACTCTTCATCATCAATTGAAAGAATAAAACAAGAAGCGCGAGCTGCTTGTTGGGCGAAAGAGGTTAAATCACCATAACTAGTCATACCAAGGGCTTCCATCCCTTCATTCTCAATAGCCTCAGCTAAATCGCGAATACCAGAACCAGAGATATTTTCAGAGCGAAAATCCTCATCAATTATTACAACAGGGAATTTTAATTTCATTGTTTTTCCTTATTCTCTCCAGCTTTATAGCTTTTTATTTTTTCAAAATTTTCCATACTAATACTTTGATTACCATCGCTTGCAGTTTTCAGAAGCTCCATAAAGTTCGCATTGTGATGTATTTGCGAAGGAACATATACATGCCTTGCATATACTTGATTAGCGAAGCTTTCATGGTAACCAGTAAATGTGACTAATAAATGCCAATTTTTCTGATTTGGATTGTTAATGATTTCAGTTAAAGGGCTATTTTCGCTTAATTGATGAAAAGCTGTCCAACTAAACGAAAACAGTGGTTTTTCATTTCGGTCCAATTTTAGTTCAACAATCTCACGGTAGAATTCTTTTTCCTGGTTCAGGCGATCTAGTACAAGCCATAAACTAAGCTGTGCCTCAACAATATTGGAAGATCGTAAATTCCCTAATCGAAACCTTAGCACTTTTTTACCATCATGTAAGCCAACGAGTGCCGTTTTTGAAAATCGAATTCCGGCTGTAGGTCTAGTAAAGCGAGCAAATGCAAGCCCAGTAGTTAAAGCAGAAAAAACAATCCCAAAAAATGCTTCAAGGGAAACAATCGAATTAGGCAAAATGCCGATAGGGGTCATCTGGCCATAACCGATGGTTGCCATCGTTTGGACACTAAAGAAAAATAAGTCAATCAGACTATTCGGTCTTGCGTTGCTGACTGAACCAGGTCCACAGGCATAGTAAGCAATTGCAAATAAAAAATTAGTTGATAGATAAACTAGCACTACTAGTAGAAAAAATGTCTGCCAATTTGTGCTCAACAACCAGTGATATAGATTACTTTCAAACTTAGGGGTGGTCGGTTTAATTAATTCAGATCGATATTTTTCTAAATCAACTTCAAGATGTTTTTTTGAAAAAAACCGTTTTCCTACCATTGAAATTCCTTAGGTTTTAGGAAGTGTAACTCCTACTTGTCCCTGATATTTTCCGCCACGATCTTTATAGGAAGTTTCACAAACCTCATCAGCGCCGAAGAATAATACTTGAGCACATCCTTCACCAGCATAAATTTTCGCTGGTAACGGCGTTGTATTGGAGAATTCCAAAGTAACATATCCTTCCCACTCTGGTTCAAAGGGAGTCACATTGACGATAATTCCACATCTTGCATAGGTACTCTTTCCTACACAAATAGTCAAAATATCTCTTGGAATTCTAAAAAACTCCACGGTTCTAGCCAAAGCAAATGAGTTGGGAGGAATAATGCAAACATCGCCTTCAAAGTCTACAAAAGACTTCTCATCAAAATTCTTTGGATCTACGATAGTGCTATTAATGTTTGTAAATATTTTAAATTCAGGCGCGCAGCGAATATCGTAGCCATAGCTAGATGTGCCATAACTAACGATTTTTTCACCCAAGGCATTTACACGGATTTGTCCAGGCTCAAACGGCTCAATCATACCAGTTTGTTCAGCCATACGTCGGATCCAACGGTCGGATTTTATACTCATAGTGTTATTGTAATCAGACTTTCTCAACAAGCCAATAAATTAAGGAATTTGGGTGTTATCTTGTTGTAATTGAATTCTACTCTGACCTTCATAAATCAAAAAGTGAGTCCCGGAACAACGAGCAAGAAGGGTTAAGTTGATTTTTTTAGCAAGCTCTAATCCCATTTGGGTCGCACCTGAACGTGTCATTAGAAATGGAATACCCATTTGCCCCCCCTTGATAACCATCTCAGAGGTAAGCCTGCCAGTCGTATAAAAAACGAGGTTTTTGCCTTTTTTACGGTCAAGCCACATCAAACCTGTTATTGCGTCCACAGCATTGTGACGTCCGACATCTTCAATAAAGTATAAAAGTTCTACGCCGTTTTCAATCACTTCAAATACCGCGCAAGCATGCACGGATCCTGCTTGTTTATAAATAGATGGATGTTGCCGAATCTTTTCAATAATTTGATTGATTGCAGATTGGTTAAGTCTGGCATCAGTTGGTAATTGAATCCGATCTAAATCAGCCATGAACTCACCAAACATTGTCCCTTGACCACATCCAGAGGTTACAACTCGTTTACTAGTTAATGCCTCAATATCATTTTTTTCAACAATCGTTTTGACAGCAGCCGAATCGGTTTCCCAATCAACTTGAATACTTTCAATATTTTCTATCGTATCGATTAAATTCTGATTTTTAAGATAACCTAAAACTAATGCTTCAGGCGCTGCACCTAAAGTCATTAAGGTCACAATCTCTTTTTTATCCAGATAAATTGTGAGAGCTCTCTCTCCAGGAATCGAAATCGTCTGTATTCGACCTTTTTCGTCCATTACATCGACTTGATGTGTAACGGGTAAGGCGTTATTAGTTAAATGTGGGTAGTAAATTTCAGGCATAAAAAAACCCATCCTTAAGGAGCCTAAGAATGGGTTGATTCAAAAATTTATTTTTTGACTGGGGCAACAGGAGCACTTGGAGCAGCCGCAACTACAGGAGCAGCAGGAGCAGCTACCAATTCAGCTGGTGGTTCAAATTTTCCAGGATCTTTACAAGCAGGAGTCTCAATCGCTTTTTCACCAGCCGGAAGCTTAGCTGCATATTTTTTTGCAACTTTATCTTGGGCCAAGCATAACTGAAAAGCTGAAATCTTATCATTGTGGGCATTCTTTGCTGCAGTAAGTGCAGAAGCTGCTTTTGCCTCAGGACTAGGATCAGGTAACTTTGCAAAACTGATCGATGATCCAATCAATAAAGTAGCGATAGTCATCGCCAACGAGGTTGTTTTTTTTAAACTGTTCATGAAGCACTCCGTAGAATTTTTTTAGCTAAATCAGCAGTAGCTGATTTTTCCGGTTCGCGTGACTCTGGGACTTTTCCAGACTCAATATCTTCTAACCATGTACTGTGATGTTGTCTCGCCCAAGCTTCATCAACATAACCTGTTTTCATACCATCAATAGCACCTTCTGTACCAATAGTTCCGATATAAATGTGGCCCATTGCAAACACCATGATTAGGACAGCTGCGATACCGTGTATGACATTGGCAATTTGCATTGTGCCACGCCAATAATCGAGACCAGGCACGATCATATCTAAGACCCAACCTGAAGCAGAAACAATCAAACCAAGCGTTGTCATGCCAATCCAAAACCACATTTTTTCGCCAAAGTTAAAGCGACCAGCTGCAGCGTGTCCTCGGGCACCACCCATCGATTTAATCCAGGCCCAGTCAGAGGGTCCAGGAATATTATCTTTAACAAACATGACAAAAAATACAATCACACTAACCGTAAAGAGAGGTCCGACTAGGTTATGTACATTTTTGAACAGGAATAAAATCAAGCCATAAAGATAAGATCCAATGATTGGTAACACTAAGTGTTTACCAAAAAGAATAAATAGGCCTGTGATTGCTAAAGCAAGAAAACTATAAGCCATTGTCCAGTGAGCCAGTCTTTCAACTGCAGTAAAACGCTCAATTTTCTTTCCAGTTCTTGGATGTTCTAATTTGATTGGACCTTTGAAAAAGTAAAAAATGGTAATTGCACTAACAACTAAGACAATTAACCAACCACCAAAAACGGTAATAACACCATTTCGGAATAAACGCCACTGCTCACCTGATTTTTGAATCAATACCCCAGCTTCCTTATTAGGGATGCTGACATAGTGGGCAGTGTCAGAATTAACGGCACGCCAAAAGGGTGCGTTATTAGCAGGTTGCGTAATTGCCCGTTCGCGTTGTGCTTGCGCATCTGAACGCGTGTCCACATCCATGATATTGGCAGATTCTACGGCAGGTAATGACGTAGCAGCAGGCGCAGTCTCAGCAGCAAGGCTAGGCAACATGAGTGTGATGCCTAATACACAAGCCAAATGAATCAGTATATTTTTAAAAATTTTCATACATTCCTTCTATTTACCAGCGATTACTCTGTTTTAGTGTATTCGTTCTGATTTTGAGCTCTTGCACGTAATTGCATTTCCCAACTCGTTTTATCGCCAGCGTTCCAACCCTTTTCTACATAAGGGTTTTTAGCACCGGTATAAGCTGCTGCATCCGATTTATTGCTTCCCAAAAACTGTGGTTTTTCAGAGCAAGCTGACACTAATAAAGTTAGTAGTGCCATTGAGATTAATACGATTGATCTCATGACTTAGCTCCTTGAGTTGGCTTACCGTATGCTGATCCCCAACCAAATACATCACCACCAGCTGCTTTACCGTTACTTTGACGATGCGTTACGCGATTACGGAAAATATCAGAAATCACATCACCATCACCGGCTAGTAATGCTTTAGTAGAGCACATTTCAGCACATGCGGGTAACTTACCCTCTGCTAAGCGATTGCGTCCATATTTTTCAAATTCTTCTTCTGAACCGTTTTCTTCAGGACCGCCAGCACAGAATGTACATTTGTCCATCTTGCCACGCATACCAAAGGTACCTTGACTTGGAAACTGAGGTGCTCCAAATGGGCAAGCATAAGAACAGTAGCCACAACCGATACAAGTATCTTTGTTATGAAGTACTACACCTTCATCTGTTTTATAAAAACAAGATACCGGGCAAACAGCCATACAAGGGGCGTCTGAGCAATGCATACAAGCAACTGAGATTGACTTCTCAGCTCCAATTTCGCCATCATTAATTGTTACAACACGACGACGATTAACACCCCAAGGTACTTCGTGCTCATTTTTACAAGCTGTTACACAGCCATTACACTCAATACAACGCTCTGAGTCACAAATAAATTTCATTCTTGCCATGATTTTTTCCTCTATTCTTTGTATTTATTAGGCAAATTTTTCAATTTGGCAAACAGTTGTTTTAGTTTCCTGCATCATCGTGACACTGTCGTATCCGTATGTTGTAGCTGTATTCACTGCTTCACCCCTAACAATTGGATGTGCACCTTCTGGATAGGCATCAATAATGTCCTTACCTTGCCACCATCCAGAAAAATGGAATGGGATAAAGGCGTGTTCTTCATCGACACGATTCGTAACTAAAGCGCGCACTTTAATTTTTGCTCCTGTTGGACTTTTCACCCAGACAAAATCATTATGTTTAATTCCGCGAACTGCAGCAGCCTTAGGATTGATTTCAACAAAGTTCTCTTGTTGCAACTCAGCTAACCAAGGATTAGAACGAGTTTCTTCACCACCACCCTCGTATTCAACTAAACGACCAGAAGTCAGAATAATTGGGAATTTTTCATACACTTTATCTGCAATATTTTTATCTTGTAAGGTCTTGTAAAGCGTTGGCAATCTCCAAAATGCTTTTTTATCAGCATGAGTAGGATACTTTGCTATCAAATCTGGTCTCGTGCCATACAAAGGCTCTCTGTGCTGTGGCACTGGATCTGGGAAATTCCAAACAACTGCTCGCGCTTTTGCATTACCAAATGGATGGCAACCGTGTTTCATAACAACACGTTGAATACCACCTGACAAATCTGTCTTCCAATTCTTACCCTCAGCTGCTTTTTGCTCAGCTTCGGTTAAATCACTCCACCATCCTAATTTCTTGAGAAGAATATGGTCAAATTCTGGATAGCCAGTTTTGATATCTGAACCAACAGAATGCGATCCGTCTTCAGCTAATAAATTTTTTCCTTCTCTTTCAACTCCGAAGTTTGCACGGAAATTACCACCACCCTCCATAACGTGCACGCTGGTGTCATATAAATTCGGAGAGCCAGGATGCTTGATTTCAGCAGTACCGTAACATGGCCAAGGTAAACCAAAATAATCACCCGTTGTATCGTATCCTGTTACAGGATCTTTACCACCGCGGGATTTAAGTGTCTTTGGATCAAATAGATGCATATTTCTCATATGCGCTTTTAATCGTTCTGGGGTCTGACCTGTATAGCCAATGGTCCAGCAAGAACGATTGATCTCACCCAAAATTGACTCAATTTCAGGCTCTTTCCAGTCTTGACCAGCATACTTGGTATCAAGCATTTTGAAGTTCTTTGATAACTCTTTACCAAAGCCCAAACGATCTGCAAAGGCTTGCATGAGAGTGTGATCAGGTACTGATTCGAAAAGAGGGTTAATTACTTTTTCACGCCATTGAATTGAACGATTAGATGCTGTACAAGTTCCTGAAGTTTCAAACTGAGTTGCTGCCGGTAAAAGATAGACGGCTCTTTTTGCATTAACAGTACTTCCCTCTGACTTCATTGCTGCCATCGCTGCTGTAGCACTTGGATATGGATCAACCACTACGAGCAACTCTAGAGCGTCTAAGGCCTGCTTCATATCCAAACCACGTGTCTGTGAGTTGGGTGCGTGACCCCAAAAGAATAAACCCTTAACATTCGTTGGTTGATCTATGAGCTCATTTTTTTCAAGGACCGCATCAACCCAACGTGAAACAGTTGTTCCAGATTTTTCCATCATGTTTGGAGAATATTGTGCTTTTATCCACTCGTAGTCTACATCCCAAACCTTGGCGAAATGTTTCCATGCCCCAGCTGCTAAGCCATAGTAACCTGGTAATGAGTCAGGGTTTGGACCAACGTCTGTTGCACCTTGAACGTTATCATGTCCACGGAAAATATTCGTACCACCACCTGATTTACCAATATTACCCAAAGCTAATTGCACTAAGCAAGACATACGGACAACTGCATTACCTGTGGTGTGTTGTGTTTGTCCCATACACCACACGATGGTAGATGGGCGATTTTCAGCCATTGTCTTAGCAACTAAATAAACTTGTTCTTCTGGAACTCCACAAGCCTCTTCAACAACTTTTGGACTCCATTTATCTAGTGCTTCCTGTTTAATTTTTTCCATACCGTAGACACGGTCATTGATATATTTTTTATCTTCCCAACCATTTTTGAAAATATGGTACAAAACTCCATATAGAAATGGAATGTCTGAGCCGGATCGAATTCTTACATACTGATCAGATTTTGCTGCTGTTCTTGTATATCGAGGATCGACCACGATTACTTTACAGCCGCTTTCTTTAGCATGAAGCAAGTGCAACATGGAAACTGGATGCGCCTCAGCAGCGTTAGAACCAATATACAACGCTGCTTTTGCGTTTTGCATATCGTTGTAACTGTTTGTCATGGCACCGTAACCCCAAGTGTT
>CAISYI010000237.1 GCA_903889595.1 uncultured beta proteobacterium | reverse complement strand
GTAGATTTGCAAAATGAGGCGCAGCTTCTGGCAGATTTACAACGTGCACGCGGTATCGGGTTTCTTGGAAAGCTATGTTTGCATCCTAAACAAATTCCTACAACGTTGCAATTTTTTCAGCCTAGTCAGGATGAAGTGTTAAGAGCACAAAGTATTGTTGAAGCTTTTGAAAAAGCACAAGGTGGTGCAGTTCAACTTGATGGCAAGATGATAGATCGACCAGTTTTTTTACTAGCTCAAAGATTGCTTAACTCTATCAAAAAAGACTAATCAAGTAAAAAGTCTCTTCATTAGAAAGAATCTTATTAGGATTTACTCTGATTTATTGAATAAAACGGAGTAAATCAAGGTATATTTATACAAGAAGTTTTTTATAAAAATATCCTAATGGGGACAACAATGAGCAAATCTCTCATCAAGTATTTGATGATTGGTCTAGTCGGTTTTTCAGTTCAGGCATCAGCCCAAGTGAAAGATCGTAATATCGAGGAAATCAAACAAGAATCTTTATATCGCGCTGAAAATGGCGGAGCATATCCACTTCTGAATATGGAAGTGCCAGATGTCAAAGAAGCCCTTGGCCTGATTAAAACTAGAAATCCTGATGAGTGGGCAGCAGCATGGAGTCAAGTTGCAGATAAATATATGCAACAGGCAAAGGCAGCCACTTCAAAGGAACAAGCTAGTGTGCTTTATAAAAAAGCTTGGCGCTTATACTTTTTTGGTCAGTGGCCTGCCCCAACTTCTCAGGGTAAAGAAGTTGCTTATCAAAAGGCTTTGGATGCTTATTCAAAATATGCACAAAGCTTCGACATTCCATTAGAAGTGGTTAAGATTCCTTTTGAAGGCAAGCAAATCGTCGGTTACATGCGTCTTCCTAAAGGTGCAAGTGCTAATCAGAAAGTCCCGCTGATTTTTGCCGTTAGTGGTTTGGATAGTCGCAAAGAAACGGTAGCTGATAGCTATAGTCAAATCTTGCAACATGGTGTTGGTATTTTTGTCGTGGACGGTCCTGGTACTGGTCAAGCGCCGATTAAAGTAAGCCCAACAGCAGAAAGAATGTTCTCTGCAGCTTTAGATTATCTACAGACGCGTCCAGAGATAGACCAGAAACGGATTATTTTTTCAGGGGTGAGTTTTGGTGCCTATTGGGCAACGAAAATGGGTATTCTAGAGAAAGACCGATTACTCGGCTCAGTTGCTCAGTCACCACCAGTTCACTCAACGTTTGATTCTAAGTTTGTTGAAAAGAAACTAAGTACGCCGGAGTATTTATTTGATTACTTACCAGCTAGCATTAATGTTTATGAAGGCGTTTCTAATTTAGAGCAATTGTTAGCCTACGTACCAAAAATGTCGTTAAAAGATCAAAACTTATTACAGAGACCAACAACACAGATGTTGATTTTGGCAGGGGCTAACGACACTCAAGTTCCTTTAGATGATGTCAAGAGGTTAATGGAAGCGGGTGATATACCGAAGGATTTTTGGATTAATCCCAAAGGTGGTCATTTGGGACGTGAAGTAAAAGGATGGACCGATGCAAATATTTTTTCTAAAGTGATTATTCCTTGGGAAT
>CAISYI010000236.1 GCA_903889595.1 uncultured beta proteobacterium | reverse complement strand
ATGAGGGTGCTCTGATTGGTGAGCTTGATTTATTAAAAACTCTAGCTCAGCAAAAAAAGATTTACTCACAGGGTATTTTGGATCAAATCCAAAATGGTTTACTGCTCATGCCCATGGCTGAGCGGATAAAATCCCATACAGCCGCCTTATTGACCCAGGCTTTCGATATCAAAGGGCAATTCGGGATGATTGCTTTTGATGAAAGTCTGACCGAAGAAGATCAACATTTATTAACCCGCTTAGAAGAGCGATTAGGGTTTCAAATTAACTTAGAGGGTTTGTCTTACCGTCATTGTGAGTTTGCTTCAGAGTACATTGATATTTTGCAAATCAGAGCAAATTTTAAGCTAATTGAAGTGCCAATCGAAGCGCTGGAAGCGATCATGATTGCTGCGCAATCATTTGGGATAGATTCCTTGCGCGCGGGTTTATATGCGGTGCGTGCAGCACGTGTTCTTGCTGCAATAAGAGGTAGTGAGTATCTTGAGCAGGGTGATATACAAATGGCAACTCGATTGGTATTTGCCCACCGTATCACACGTCTGCCTCAATCTAAAGAAGATCAAGTAGAGCAAAATCCATCTGAAGAAACACCCCCAGATGATCTACCGAATCCAAACGATTTACCACCGCCGCCAAATGAACCACCACCATCAGAACAACAGTCAGCGGATGAAAACAAGCAAGATAACCCTGAGCCTCCAACTGACGCACCATCCTTAAATCGTCAAGATTTGGAAGAGATGATTATTGAGGCAAGTAAAGCTAATTTATCGCAAAACCTACTTGACTCTTTTGATCAAAATCTAAAAATAGTCAAAACGAATGAAAGTTCCCAAGGTAAGGTTGGTCAATTACAAAAAGGATTGCTGAGCGGACAGGCGATGCCTTCTCGTAAGGGGCGACCAAGTTATAAACACAAAGTAGATATTTTAAAGACAATTCAGGCAGCTAGTCCTTGGCAAAAAATTCGTCGTTTAGAAATGCATGGTGATAGAGCATCTGCTAAAGGGATTATTGTTAAGGCTGATGACATTTATCTCAAACAATTCGTTCAGCGAACAACAACTGTTACGGTGTTCGTAGTCGATGCATCAGGGTCATCTGCTATGGAGCGTTTATCAGAAGCTAAGGGTGCGGTTGAATTACTTTTGGCTCAATGTTATATCCGTAGAGACCAAGTAGCACTCATCACTTTCCGTGGTAAAACTGTGGAACTAGTTCTGCCTCCTACTAGATCACTGGTTCGGGCAAAGCGTCTGTTAGCGGGTATGCCGGGTGGCGGAGGGACTCCGCTTGCTGCAGCTATCCAAGATGCGGCGCAGTTTGGTAAAAAGCTGAAGTCTAAAGGTCAAACCCCACTGCTCATTCTTTTAACTGATGGTCGGGCAAACGTTACTCTAGATGGAGTTGGAGGTCGTGAGCAAGCCTTCCAAGATGCGTTAGTTTGTGCCAAAAAAGCGCGAGCGGAACAATTGAAAATGTTGTTTATTGATACATCAATGCGACCGCAAGATGCTAATCAAAAAATTGCGAGTGAACTCGGAGCGCATTACTTACCATTGCCTCAAGGTAAGTCTGCGTCAGTTGTTCAGGCTGCGAAAGTATTAATGGATTGAAGTTGTAGTTTTTAATCTTGGTCTTTTTGGGATTCGCCGATTCTGCCCATAGATTGATTGCCAAAGTGGTAGGCTCTTAGAAACATGCCTATTCCAAAAATGCCAATCACAACACAAATTATTTTTAAAGTTAGGCTCATCTTTTTTTCCTTAAGTAGCTAGTTGTTCAATGGTTTGTTCAATGATTTCGATACTTCTATTAGTACTTACTTCCGGTAATAAATGTCCACCCTCTTCAAGATAAACAGTTGCCTTTGGGAAGTGTTTTTTTATAATTGGGATTAGGGCGGATTGTTTTACCCATAGATCTTGTTTACCGGCTACAAATACAAAATGGGTTTGAAGTAGAGAGCTCTTTGAAAGTAGTAATGGGATATCGGAGGCGGCCATAAAATTCATGGAACCATAAATATGACTTTGTTCTTTGAATAAATATCGATAGGGCTCCCGTTGCTCCTCGCTCAGTATCGAGTTGGTAGAGTCCAATAATTTGTTAATCATATTGGTTTTAGGAATACTAGCTGCCAGTAAGCTAGCTGTTAGTCCTGATGTCATCAAAGGATTAATTAGTGGGCCTAAAAAGAATAATAAGCTACTAGGTGGACTGACTAAAGAGGGATTAAAACCAATAATTACTTCTGGTGGATTTGCTAGTAGTAGGCTTAATGACAATGCACAATTCGTACCAGCAGAATGTCCGATGATGATATTTGGTGATGGTATTTCAATGGTATCTAGCAAAAGCTTTAATTGCTTGGATATTTCATCGATATGTAATTGGGATTTTTGAGCGCAACGGCTAAAACCATGCCCGGGTAAATCAATAGCTAGAACCGTGTAATTTGCCTTGAGGTGATTGAAAATATTTACCCAGGAATGAGTTGATGCGCCCGTGCCGTGGATAAAAAGAATCGACTTTGCCTCAGGATTTTGATGCTTGCACAACTGAAAGTGCCAATTGATACCGGAAAGTTTCATTGACTGACTGAATTGCCGATTAGGCCAGTGTGATGGAACTCGGGAGAGATCAGAAGTCAATGTCATTTGGGTAGTTTTATTTTTTTCAGTCTTATTTGTCAATCGATAGATTACTTTACATTTTTTCTTGAAATTTCCATAACCGATAAAAAATCATCAATACATGATTAGGGTTTCCCCTAGATTTTGTTGAATCAATTGACTTTACCGATTGATGTGTCTATATTTATTTACATATTAAGTGAACAATATTATTTACACATTATTCAGATTATAAATTACGGGGAGTCAACATGTCAGCCAAATTGCTTATTGAGCATGCTCTTGAAGATGTTTTAAAGTCCTTTGAAAATCAAGGTGGACCTGAATCACTCAGTCAGGCTATTCGACATGCTGTCATTCCTGGTGGTGCGAGAATTCGTCCGCAACTCTGTTTAGCCGTTGCTTTTGCCTGCGGTAATGATGATCCGAAATTGGCGATGGGTGCGGCTGTGGCTTTGGAGTTAATGCATTGTGGCTCTTTGGTACATGATGATTTACCTTGCTTTGACAATGCTGAGTTGCGCAGAGGTATCCCCTCAGTGCACGCGGCTTATGGCGAACGTTTAGCCGTGCTCACAGGTGATGCATTGATTGTCATGGCTTTTGAATCTCTACTAAACGCAGCGCAAGATTCTTTGAATCGCTTAGCACCAGTGATGAAAATCATTGCTCAGGGCGTCGGCGTCCCTAATGGAATTATTGCAGGACAAGCTTGGGAATGTGAGCCCAAAGTGAACTTAAGAACATATCAAAAAGCTAAAACAGGTGCTTTATTTTCAGCAGCAACTTCTGCTGGAGCGTCGGCAGCGGGATCCGATCCGCTCGTTTGGGCCACTCTAGGTGACAGCTTGGGAGAAGCCTACCAAGTGGCAGATGATATTCGTGATGTGATTGGTGACATGCAAAGTTTGGGCAAGCCAGTCGGTAAAGATCTAGAGTTAGATCGTCCTAGCGCGACCCGTCAATTAGGTCTTGACGGCGCAGTTGAATATTTTGATGAACTAGTGGCCCGCGCTATTCGCTCAATTCCGGAGTGTCCTGGACAGGATATGTTGAAGAAGTTGGTCCTGAGTGAATCAGAGCGATTGGTACCAAATGCTCTGTATGACAGAGTTCAGAAAGAATTGGTTCAAAAGTCTAACAAGACTTCTACGGTTTAATTGAATGGAAAATATTTCCTTGAATATGTTACCTATTGATAAGGATAAGTACTCCTTATTGGATAAGATTTTGATTAGAAAAGATCGGCTAATTGCCAATCGTCAATTCCAAAGAGTTGTTGCTAAAGTTCCTTTTTTAAGCTCAATTTCTAAGAGTAGAGCAAAGGGTGTGTTTGACCTCATGGCTGGTTTTGTGTATTCGCAAATATTGCTAGCGTGTGTTCGTGTGCGTCTTTTTGATCACCTATCAAATGGTCCTTTAAGTCTAGAAGAGCTATCAAAAAAAGTGGATATGCCAATTAAGGGCTTGGAAAGGTTGTTACTAGGAGCTCAGTCTCTAGACCTCATCGAAACCAGAGGCAATCGTTTTGCCTTAGGAACTCTAGGAGCCCCTCTAGTAGGTAATCAAGCTTTATTGTCAATGATTGAGCACCATGGAGCGCTTTATCAGGATTTACGTGATCCCGTTGCTTTATTACGTGGCGAACTCAAAGAAAAAGCTCTAGAAAGCTATTGGCCCTATATTACAGAACAAAGTGAAGAATTAAAAAGTTTGAGTGATACAGATAAGGTGTCTCAGTATTCAGCTCTTATGTCAGATTCTTTACCGCTTGTAGCTGATGAAGTGATTGATTCCTATAACTTTAATCAACATCAATGTTTATTGGATGTTGGTGGTGGTCAAGGTACCTTTATTTCTCTTTTAAGTCAGCGTGTCAATCATTTGCAATTTCAACTGTTCGATTTACCTGGCGTCGCTCAATTAGCTCAAGAAAAGCTGGATGAAAAATTGGGTGCCGGACGAGTTCAATGTTTTGGCGGTGATTTTTTTAATCATCCAATACCGAGTGGGGCTGATCTTGTAACGCTTATAAGGGTCATTTTTGATCATGACGACGCCAGAGTAAAGCAATTACTCAGGTCTATTTATCAGTCATTACCCGCAGGCGGAAAACTTTTAGTAGCTGAACCGATGGCAAATACGGAAGATTTACCAGCAATGGGGCAGGCTTATTTTGGATTTTATTTGTTGGCAATGGGGCGAGGAAGGCCAAGAAGTTCTCAAGAAATCAAAGATTTTTTAATTGAGGCTGGTTTTAAAAGAACGAAATTAGTTAAAAACATGATGAAAATCAACGCTCAAATCGTAGTTGCTGAGAAATAAGTAATTAGCCTTATTAGGGTAAATACTGATGTGAAATAAGAGAATCAATGTAAAATTAAGTTTACATTGATGTTGTAAACAAAAATTAACAGGGACTATAAGTGGAAGCTCAAGCAATTGTAATCAATCAGCCTAAACAGGTTTCTTTGAAAAAATTACAAATTGACGATTTAGGTATTGGTGATGTTGCTGTTGAAATGGAATATAGCGGCATCAGTACAGGTACTGAAAAATTAATCTGGAGTGGTTTAATGCCACAATTTCCAGGTATGGGGTATCCGCTAGTTCCTGGTTATGAATCCGTAGGCCGTGTCACTCATATTAGCGAAAATTCTTTGTTAAAAGTTGGTCAGCGTGTTTTTGTGCCAGGAGCCAAGTGCTATGGTGAGGTAAAAGGCCTGTTTGGCGGCGCATCTTCCCATGTAATCATTCCAGCCCAAAGATTAACAGTTCTTGATGATGAAGATAAAGCAGAAGACATCCTTCTTGCATTGGCAGCCACTGCTTACCATGTAACAGAAGGTAAAGAACAAGCTCAACCAGACTTAATTATTGGTCATGGTGTCGTTGGAAGACTTCTTGCCCGTATTGCTGTTGCTAAAGGAAAAATACCTGTCGTTTGGGAGACAAACCCAATCCGCTCTACAGGTGCTATGGGCTATAAAGTGGTTCATCCTAAGGATGATGATTTTCATCAATATGGTGTTATTTGTGATGCCAGTGGTGATTCCGAAATAATTAATACTCTAGTAAGCCGCTTACGTCCACAAGGAGAAATTGTCCTTGCTGGATTTTATGATCGCCCAATCTCTTATAACTTTGCTCCTGCTTTCATGCGTGAAATGAAAATGCGCATTGCAGCACAGTGGCAACCAAAAGATATTGAAGAAGTTCATCAACTCATTCGTTCTAAGCAATTGCCTTTGGATGGGTTGATTACAAATAACAGCAGTCCTCAAGATGCTGATTCAGCTTATCAAACCGCATTTAACGATATGCAATGCTTAAAAATGACTCTAAATTGGAGAACAGCGTAATGAATAACAATACTATCCCAGCAGAAGCAACTGTGCAGTTTATGAATTTAAAAAAAGAGGCTGCTATGGAACCAGATCCAGTCTCTACAAAGCCAGTGACAAAAGAAACGCAAATTATTGCGATTTACGGTAAGGGTGGAATTGGTAAGAGTTTTACTTTAGCGAACCTGTCTTACATGATGGCTCAGCAAGGTAAAAAAGTTTTGTTAATTGGCTGCGATCCGAAAAGTGATACGACATCCTTACTCTTTGGTGGTAAGGCTTGTCCAACCATTATTGAAACATCATCCAAGAAAAAATTAGCGGGAGAGTCCGTTGAAATTGGTGACGTCTGTTTTAAACGTGATGGCGTATTCGCAATGGAACTCGGCGGACCTGAGGTCGGACGTGGTTGCGGTGGACGCGGAATTATTCATGGCTTTGAGACGCTTGAAAAATTAGGATTCCATGACTGGGGTTTTGATTATGTTCTTTTAGACTTCTTAGGAGACGTTGTTTGCGGTGGATTCGGTTTACCAATTGCTCGCGATATGTGCCAAAAAGTAATCGTAGTAGCAAGTAATGATTTGCAATCCTTGTATGTGGCTAATAATGTTTGCTCTGCGGTTGAATACTTCCGTAAGCTCGGCGGTAACGTTGGTGTGGCAGGTATGGTAATTAATAAAGATGATGGAACTGGTGAAGCTGCAGCGTTTGCTGAGCGCGCTGGAATTCCAATTCTTTCAGCAATCCCTGCAAATGAAGATATTCGTCGTAAGAGTGCTAATTACGAAATTATTGGTAAACCAGGTACTGAATGGGCTAGTTTATTCAGTACGCTCGGAGATAACGTTGCAAAAGCTCCACCAGTAAGACCTAAGCCATTGACACAAGATGAGTTATTGGGATTGTTCTCAGGAGACCAAGTTGGTCGTAGCGTTGTGCTTGAGCCAGCAAGTCTATTTGACATGGTTGGTAAGGTTGAATTGCATAAAGATTCACTCGAAGTCATTTACGACAAAGCCTAATCATGACTGAGAAAAAAATAATCCCTATCCTAAATAATCCAGAAGCAATTAATGCTGATGGTCTAGGTTGTCATTCAGGTGCCGAGCTAATGATTGAGGCTGCAAAAGCATCCAATAAATCAGAAATTTTGCAGCGTTATGCAAAGGATTATCCTAAGGGTCCTCATGATCAGCCGCAAAGTATGTGTCCTGCTTTTGGATCATTACGAGTTGGCCTAAGAATGCGACGTACTTCAACCATTTTGTCAGGATCCGCCTGCTGTGTTTATGGACTGACATTCACATCACACTTCTACGGAGCAAAAAGAAGTGTGGGTTATGTACCGTTCAATTCTGAGAGCCTGGTTACTGGTAAGTTATTTGAAGATATTCGAGACGCGGTTTATCTAGAGGCCGATCCTGTTAAGTATGACGCCATTGTTATTATTAATTTATGTGTTCCAACAGCGAGTGGAGTACCGCTACAGTTGTTACCAAAAGAAATTAATGGCGTTCGTATTATCGGTATTGATGTGCCAGGTTTTGGTGTTCCAACCCATGCAGAAGCAAAAGATGTCTTAGCTGGTGCAATGCTTAAATATGCAAGAAGTGAGGCAGAAGCCGGTCCAGTCACTGCACCACGTCAAGGTAAATCTGAAAAACCTACTATTACACTATTAGGTGAAATGTTCCCTGTTGACCCGGTTGGTATTGGCATGATGCTAGAGCCAATGGGTCTTGCTGCGGGTCCAGTTGTACCAACTCGTGAATGGCGCGAGTTATATCAAGCGCTCGACTGTGCTGCAGTAGCGGCGATTCATCCGTTTTATACAGCAAGTATTCGCGAGTTTCAAGCAGCTGGAAGAACTATTGTTGGTTCTGCTCCAATTGGTTATGACGGCACTGCTGCCTGGCTTGAAGCGATTGGTAAATCATGCAATATCTCCGCCGATCTGATTGCAGCCGCTCAAAATAAATTTCTACCAATGATTAAAGGTGCTTTATCCGCTAAACCTATTAAGGGTCGAATCACCTTAAGTGGTTACGAAGGATCCGAGTTACTAGTAGGACGCCTCTTGGTAGAAAGTGGTGCTGATTTACGTTATGTAGGTACAGCATGTCCTAAAACTATTTGGAGTGAAAACGACAAAAATTGGTTAGAGTCAAAAGGTGTTCGTGTTCAGTACCGTGCCTCTCTAGAGGATGACTTGGCAGCAATTGATGAGTTCCGTCCTGATCTTGCGATTGGTACAACACCCGTTGTTCAAAAGGCTAAACAACTTGCGATACCTGCTTTGTACTTTACTAATTTAATTTCTGCACGACCTTTGATGGGAGTTGCTGGCGCAGGATCTCTTGCACAAGTAATTAATGCGGCGATTGCTAACAAACATCGCTTCAAAGTGATGGAAGACTTTTTTGGTGAGGTTGGCTCAGGTCATAATGCTGGAGTTTGGGACGAAGTACCATTAGACAGACCCGACTTTAAAGCAAATGTTCGCCGTCGTTTAGAAAAAGAAATGAAAAAACGCAAAGCAGAGGAGATGGGCTAATGTTGATATTAGATCATGATCGCGCTGGCGGATATTGGGGTGCAGTATATGTATTCACTGCTATCAAAGGCTTACAAGTAGTCATTGATGGACCAGTTGGCTGTGAAAATTTACCAGTCACATCAGTGTTGCATTACACCGATGCACTACCACCGCATGAGTTACCTATTGTTGTTACTGGACTAGCTGAAGAACAGCTTGGACGTGAAGGTACAGAAGAGTCAATGAAACGAGCTCATAAAGTATTAGATCCAGATTTACCGTCAGTTGTTGTAACAGGATCTATTGCAGAAATGATTGGTGGAGGAGTAACTCCAGTAGGTATGAATATTGCTAGGTTTTTGCCTAGAACGATTGATGAAGATCAGTGGCAAAGTGCGAATCGCGCCATGTATTGGTTATGGACTGAGTATGGTATCAAACATATTCCAGAACGCCCAGTTCGTAAAGAAGGTGAAAAGCCGCGCGTCAATATTATTGGCCCTGCCTATGGCATGTTCAATATGTATAGTGACCTCGCAGAAATCAAGCGCTTAGTCGAAGGCATTGGCGCTGATATTAATATGGTATTTCCACTAAGTAGTCATTTAGCAGATGTGGCAAACCTTGTGGATGCTGATGTCAATATTTGTATGTATCGTGAATTTGGACGCTTATTATGTGAAAATCTCGATCGCCCTTATTTGCAAGCGCCGATTGGTATGCACAGTACAACTCAATTCTTAAGAAAATTAGGCGAGTTATTAGGTGTGGACCCAGAGCCATTTATTGCTAAGGAAAAACATACTACTTTAAAACCTATTTGGGATTTATGGCGTTCAGTTACCCAGGACTTTTTTGGGACTGCTAGTTTCGGTATTGTTGCGAATGAAACCTACACTAGAGGCATGAGAAGTTTTCTAGAAGACGAAATGGGCTTACCTTGCAATTTTGCTATTTCAAGAAAACCTGGCGATAAAACAAATAATCAAGAAATTCGTGATCTCGTTCAAAAGAAAACGCCATTAGTTTTATACGGTAGTTTTAACGAACGTATGTACGCTGCTGAAGTTGGCGGTCGGGCAGCCTATATCCCTGCATCTTTTCCGGGAGCAATCATTCGTCGTCATACCGGTACTCCATTTATGGGCTATGCAGGAGCAACTTATATTATCCAAGAATTTTGTAACTCTCTATTTGATGCCCTGTTCCATATCCTTCCTTTAGGAACCGATCTAGATAAAGTGGAGGCGACTCTTGCTAAACCTGGTCAATTGGAAAACTTGCCATGGGACGAACAAGCCCAAATGATTCTCAATGAGATTGTTGCAAATCAACCAGTGTTAACACAAATTTCAGCCGCTAAGCGTTTACGTGATCGTGCTGAACGTGAGGCGAGATTAGCAGGTGCATCACGCGTAACTGAGGAATTATTAAATCGTATTCAGGCAACAGTAGGCGCCGGAGTCAATTAATGAGAATACCAACTCATTTGTTGAAGTGTAAAGAATTTGACGGCTTTCCGTCATATCCCCAAGCTACACGGGGTGAGTGTAGTAACTGTAGTTTTGTTTTTAGGAGTTATCAGCATGAGTGAAAACAGATCTGTATCTGGTTTAACCGATGATGAAGCAAAAGAGTTTCATGTATTTTATGTGCAAGGGCTGGTTGGTTTTGCATCCATCGCAGTTGTTGCTCATATTCTTGTATGGGCTTGGCGTCCTTGGTTTAGTTAATGTTGTTGTAAAAAAATAAAGGAAATATCATGGAAAAAAAAGCAGAATTAATATCAAAGGTTATGGAGAATGATTCCATATCTTTCCGAGTAATTTTTATTTTATGTTTTGTCATTTGTTTCATGGCTACTTTATTAACGTACTTTCTGCCGATGGGGTGGCGTAGTTGGTTACCAGGTTCAGAGGGAGGTAAATCTCTTTTTGATTCAACCAAGGCAGGTGTTTATAGCTTTATGTCTTTCTTAACTTAGGAGAAGCATTATGTGGAGAATTTGGAAACTATACGACCCTTTGAGGGCGATGGTAGCACAAGGCGTTTTTCTCTTTTCATTAGCCGCAATGATTCATTTGATTCTATTGAGCACCAATCAATACAAATGGTTAGACGGTATGTCACAGCAGCAGTATACGCAGTCACGAGCTGCAGCAGCAAAGTAAATCGTAGTATCAAGCCTTGGATGGGGTTGTAAAAAAATCCCTCCAAGCACGAATTCTAAGTAGTTTAATTTTGAATAAATGGGAGAGCACATCATGGCGATGCTCAATTTTGAGAGAAAGTACCGAGTTAGGGGTGGAACTTTAATCGGCGGAGATCTATTTGATTTCTGGGTTGGTCCTTTTTATGTGGGATTCTTTGGAGTTACCACATTATTTTTTAGTTTTATTGGTACCGCTATGATATTTTGGGGGGCAGCTCACCAAGGTGTTTTTAATATTTGGCAAATCAATATTGCTCCACCAGACCTGAAGTATGGTCTTGGAACTGCACCCATGATGGAAGGTGGGTTATGGCAAATTATTACAATTTGTGCTCTCGGTGCTTTTGGCTCTTGGGCTCTAAGAGAAATAGAAATTTGTCGAAAATTAGGGATGGGATTACATGTCCCTTTCACTTACTTAATGGCTGTATTTGCTTATTTCTCTCTTGAAGTTATTCGTCCGGTGATGATGGGTGCTTGGGGTCATGCGTTCCCATACGGCATTATGAGTCACTTAGATTGGGTTTCTAATACGGGTTATCAATATTTGCATTTTCATTACAATCCCGCACATATGATTGCCGTGACTTTGTTCTTTGCTACCACGCTTGCCTTATCACTTCACGGCGCTTTAGTTCTCTCCTCAACTAATCCTGGAGCAGGTCAAACTGTTAAAACCCCAGAGCATGAGGATACATTTTTTAGAGATATTATTGGCTACTCAGTTGGTACTTTAGGTATTCATCGGGTGGGATTGTTCCTAGCTGTTGCGGCAGTTTTTTGGAGTGCTGTTTGTATTATTATTAGCGGCCCATTTTGGACTAGAGGATGGCCAGAGTGGTGGACTTGGTGGTTAAATATGCCGATTTGGCAATAAATGTGATTTCGGAGAATTAATATGGACTATCAAAATCTATTCACTCAAACTCAAGTTATTGGCCCAGAAAATCATGGGGCTCCGATTAATGAATACGACATGCGTGAGCGTACCAGTGGGATTGGCTTTAGTTATCTACTGGGCAAGTTGGGTAATGCGCAATTAGGTCCTATCTATTTAGGTCGGTTGGGAGTTGCAGCGCTTATTTGTTTTATGATCGCATTTACGATTGTTGGTTTCAATATGCTCGCGCAAGTGGGTTGGAATCCAATTCAATTTGTTAAACAACTATTTTGGCTTTCGCTAGATCCACCATCACCAAAATATGGGCTTCGTCTTGCACCCTTAAGTGAGGGTGGTTGGTGGAATATTTGTGGCTTATTCCTTACTACATCCATTTTGTTGTGGTGGATGAGAACCTATAACCGTGCTAGAGCATTAGGTATGGGTACGCATGTACCTTGGGCCTTTGCTGCTGCGATTTGGTTGTTCCTAGTACTAGGCCTCTTTCGTCCAGTATTAATGGGTAGTTGGAGCGAGGGAGTTCCATTTGGAATTTTCCCACACTTAGACTGGACTGCTGCTTTATCAATTCGTTATGGAAATTTATTCTATAACCCGTTCCATATGTTGTCGATCTTCTTCTTGTACGGCTCTGTCCTACTGTTTGGAATGCACGGCGCTACGATTCTTGCAGTGGGTCGCTATGGTGGTGAACGTGAGATTGAACAAATTGTTGATCGTGGTACAGCTTCAGAACGTGCAGCGCTTTTCTGGAGATGGACTATGGGCTTTAACGCTACGATGGAATCTATTCACCGTTGGGCTTGGTGGTTTGCTGTTTTGTGCCCAATTTCAGGTGGTATTGGTATTTTGTTAACAGGTACATTTGTAGATAACTGGTATGTATGGGCAATGCATCATGGCATGGTTCCTTCTTATCCATCAACAAATATGATCGATCCTTCGATTGCTACTCCTGCATTTACACCTGCAGTTCAAGGAGTTAAATAATGAGAAAAATTTATTTATCACTAGTTGCTCTTTTAGGAGTTACATTGATTCTTTCTGGCTGTGAACGACCTTCATTCCAAACAGCCCAGAACGGTTTTAGAGGAACTGCAATGGTTAACGTGCAGAATCCAAGAATTAATGCTGAAAAAGCCAAACTCAATGAACTGCCACCATCAAATGGTCCCATATCAGGTGATGGTCCTAAAGCTTCTGAGGTCTATAAAAACGTTAAAGTGCTGGGGAACTTAAGCCAAGCCCAATTTACTACTTTTATGGTGAGTATGACAAATTGGGTTGCACCACAGGAGGGCTGTTCTTACTGTCACAACGTTGCCAATTTTGCTGAAGATGCTAAGTATACAAAAACTGTATCACGTCGCATGATTCAAATGAATCAAAATATCAATGCAAATTGGAAAGACCATGTTAAAGAAACTGGTGTAACTTGTTACACTTGCCATCGTGGAAATAATATCCCACAAAATGTTTGGTTTAAAGAAGTGCCACAAGGTATTAGTGGGCCTGCATTAGGGCAACGTAATGGCCAGAACGCACCAGCTGCTAGCGTTGCATATTCATCATTAACTAATGAACCTTTCTCTAAATACTTATTACAAAGTAATCCAGCTCGTATACAGGGTAAAGAAGGTTTGCCAAATGGTAATGTTCATTCTCTTCAGGAAACTGAACATGTCTACGGCTTAATGATGCATTTCTCTAAATCTTTAGGTGTTAATTGTACCTATTGCCATAACTCTAGGAATTTTGCAGATTGGTCACAAAGTACGCCTCAGAGAGGTCTGGCTTGGTATGCCATCCAAATGGTAAAAGATGTTAATAATACTTATATGGAGCCATTGACTTCAACTTTTCCGGCACATCGTTTAGGTGGAACTGGAGACGTAGCAAAGGCAAATTGCTCTACATGTCATCAAGGTGTAAACAAACCTCTTTATGGCAAAAGTATGCTTGCAGATTATCCTTATTTAGCTTCGCAATATTCAGAGACCAAGAAAGTTGGTACGTCTTTGGCAGCTAAATAATTTACTGGTGTTGTAGCGCTGTTTTATGGCGCCTTCGGGCGCCATTTTTTAAAGGAACTAGTGGTGGATATTCAAGTTGATCGATTCAAAATTTCTAATCTTAGTGATTTGGATCAATCTCAATCAGTAAGCTCTAGAGCCATTGTGATTGGTTCCGGTTTTGGTGGACTTGCTGCTGCCATTCGACTAGCTGTTAAGGGCTACGAAGTAACTGTCCTTGAAAAATTAGATTCACCCGGTGGTCGTGCTTATGTCCACCGTAGAAATGGATATACCTTTGATGCAGGACCAACCATTATTACTGCGCCATTCTTATTAGAAGAATTGTGGACACTATGCGGTAAAAAAATGAGTGATGATATCGATTTACGTTTAATGGATCCTTTTTATCAGGTTCGATTTAATGATGGAAGAATCTTTAATTACACGGGTGATCCTGAGAAAATGCGAGCAGAAGTTGCTAAATTTTCTCCAAATGATTTACCTGGTTATGAAAAATTTTTGTTGGAAGCAGAGAAGTGTTACAAACTTGGCTTTCAAGATTTAAGTGCCGTCGCCTTTACTAAATTTACTGATCTTTTAAAAGCAGTCCCCAGTATGATTAAGATGAAAGCTTGGGAGAGTATTTATAAGTTAGTGGCAAGGTATTTTAAGGATCCTCAATTACGCCAAGTAATGAGTTTTCATCCTTTGTTAATTGGGGGAAACCCATTTTCTGTTACGGCTGTATACGCCCTCATAAACTCACTGGAACGTAAGTGGGGAGTTCATTCAGTAATGGGTGGTACCGGCGAATTAATTCGTGGTATGGCTAAACTTTTAGACGGACTTGGCGTAAAAATTCGGTACGAAAGTCAAGTTAGCAAAATAAATATTTCTGAAAATAAAGTGACAGGCGTAACACTAAAGGATGGACAAGTTCTTTATGCGGACCACGTCGTTTCAAATGCTGATTCAGCATGGACTTATCGTTATTTAGTAGAAGAAAAATATCGTAAACATTGGACTAATAAGAAGGTCGAAAATGGTCGATATTCTATGAGCTTATTTGTTTGGTATTTTGGGGTTAAACAACAGTTTCCTGATGTTCCTCATCATATGATGTTATTGGGTGACCGT
>CAISYI010000235.1 GCA_903889595.1 uncultured beta proteobacterium | reverse complement strand
AATTCAGGGGTTCCTTCTGCAATCACCTGCCCAAAATTAAGAACCGTAATGTGATCACAAAGTTCCATCACAAAACGCATATCATGCTCAATCAAAAATATCGTCACGCCCCGTTGTCGAATAATTTCAATTTCTTTCATTAGCCCTTGTTTTTCAGCAGCGTTCATCCCGGCTACCGGTTCGTCTAATAACAATATCTTAGGCTGTGTAGCTAGGGCGCGAGCAAATTCTAGTTGACGCTGCTCCCCATATGAAAGACTTTGTGCAGTCTGGGCATGCTTATGATGAAGTTCAAACAAACTTAATAATTCATAAGCTCTATCTTTTGCTTGCTTTTCCTTCTCTTGATAACTTGAACTCGTAAATAACCAATCTTTTGAGTGATAGTCAAGGTGACTATGCATCCCAACTAAGACATTTTCTAAAAGACTCATCTCTTTAAAGATGCGAATATTTTGAAAGGTTCTAGCCACTCCTAGGCGAGTTACTTGGTGAGAGGCTTGTCCAATTAACTCTTGTCCTTCTAATTGAATAGAACCAAGATTAGGTTTAACTAGGCCTGTGATGCAATTAAAGACTGTTGTCTTACCAGCGCCGTTGGGGCCGATTAATGCACTAATACTACCCTTTCTTACCGTAAGCGACACGTCCTTTAGGATTTCGAGGCCACCAAAATTTTTTGACAAGTGTTTAATTTCAAACATACCAGTAGTTATCCTTGTGGGCTCGTCATTGATTTTTTGATCCGCTGGTATTTACCACTCCACAGTCCATTTGGTAAATAAAGCACAACCAAAATTAGCACCAAGCCATTTACGGCTAAACGATACTCTTTTAGCCCCCTCAGAATCTCTGGTAATAAAGTTAATAGAGTGCCGCCAAGAATTGGTCCTAACAAACTATTCGCTCCCCCAAATACCGCCATGGTAAGAATCTCCACAGCATTTTCAAAAGCATAACTATTCGGTCCAATCGTGTAGGTAAAGTGGGCGTTCAAACCGCCAGCCAATCCCGCAATCCCAGCACCTAGAGAAAAGGCAAGGAGTTTAAATTGCATCACTGGAATTCCCATTAGTTTCGCTGCAACCTCATCCTCCCGTATTGCTGCAAAAGCTCGGCCTACTTTTGAGATTTTTAAGCGCCAAATAATAAAAATAACGAGTAACAAAGCAACGAGTACATGCCAAAAACTTGTAATATTTGGAATCCCATTTAAACCCATAGGTCCACCAATGAACTCTATATTCATGATGATCACTCGCAGTACTTCACCAAATCCTAGGGTGGCCATCGCTAAATATACACCTGAGAGCCTTAAGGTTGGAATCCCGATTAATAATGCAACGCAGACTGGGGCCAAGATACTGAGAATTAATGCTAGCTCAAAGGGACAATTAAATTGCATTGTTAGGGTTGCTGCCGCGTAGGCGCCAATTCCCATAAATGCTGCATTAGCTAAAGATAACAAACCGCATGAAAGTGTTAAAGCAATCGAGAGTGCTAAAAGAGAGTTGATACCGATACTCAGAATCAGCGTGTTGTAGGTCGACCAAAAGGTTTCGAACCATTCCAACATTACGCTTTCCTCTCTAAGATTCGACCAAATAGCCCAGAGGGTTTAATTAATAAAATCAAAAATAGCAATCCGAAAGCAATTGCATCTCGGAAATCACTAGATAGATATGCAACACTAAATACTTCAGCAAAACCTAAAAAAAGGCCCCCAATCAATGCTCCACGAATATCGCCCATCCCACCTAAAATAATGACAGCAATACCCTTATGCAGCATGGGTTGTCCCATAAAAGGTGAAATCGCATTAAACGATAACCCAACCAAAACCCCAGCGACCCCACCTAAAGATCCCGCCATAAATGATGTGCAATAAAATAGTTTCTCCACTGGAATACCAAGTAATGCGGCTGCTTTTGGTGACTCCGCTATCGCCCGTAATGCTCGTCCTAACTGCGTTTTTTTCATAAGCAGCCATAAACCAACCATCATCATGATTGCTGTGACCATAATACCGATTTGCACATAGGTGAGATGTAAGTCGCCCCAAGTAATACTATCGTCAGGCAAGGTGCCACTCGGAAAGCGCCTAATTTCAGCACCCATCAGTCCTTGTATGAGACTTGTGAGCAAAATACTAACGCCGATGGTTGCAATCATAGGGGCTAAATGCGGAGCATTCCTAGCCCTTAATGGTCGCAATACCAACCAGTCGATGACTACTGCTATCAAGCCACTGAGGATTGCGGCAAAGACCAGTGCTAAAAAAATCGGCAAGTGCAATAAGGTGACGAGTTGAAGCGCAATATAACTACCCATCATGAAAATGACGCCGTGGGAAAGATTAATAACGCCCAGCACACCGAAGATCAGCGTAAATCCTAAGGCAAAAACAGCATAAACGCTCCCTAAAGAGAGAGCGTTAAGTAGTTGTTGTGATAACAAATGAGTTTCCGGAATTAAAGAAAGGATTTATTTCAATAAAACGAACTTACCGTCTTTTGCAATATTTACAATCGCATCTTGTTTTGCATCGTAACCAGATTCTTTTCCTGCCTTACTCGGTGCCTTTACAAACTCAAACTTGCCCGTTGCGCCCTCATGTTTGACTTTCGGTAGTTCTTCATAAATAGCAGCGCGGTCTTTCTCTAAGTTATTCGTCAAGGTTATGCTACCAAGAGCCTCTGCTAAGATATACATCGCATCATAGGCTTGCGCAGCAAACTGATCAGGCTCTGAACCATACTTAGCTTTAAACCCATTCATAAATGCTTTGTTCGCTGGAGAAGTATTTTCTGCTGACCACGGGCTGCCAAGTAATGTATCGTCTGCAGCATTTTTTGCAATTTCAAATAACTTCGGAGAGTTAAACCCATTACCGCCAATAAATGGTTGTTTCATACCGAGTGAACGCGTTTGTAAAACAATGTTGGCAGCTTCTTCTACCAAACAACTACAAACGATTGCATCGGGATTAGTCTCTTTAATTTTGGTTAATTGTGCTTTAAAGTCTATATCACCCTTTGCATAGGTAACAGTAGTAGTTACTGGTAATTTATTAGCTTCGATTGCCAATTTAAAAGCATCATATCCACTTTTGGTAAAGGCGTCATCATTTCCATAAATAACTGCGACTTTAGTCAATTTAAAATGGGAAATAGCTTTTTTGATTACAACTGGTAGTACATCTTGCTCCATAACGGAATTTCTAAATACATATGAGCCCATGTCTGTAATTCCACTTGCCGTATTACTGGTGCCAAAAGCTACTACTTTTGCTGCCACCGCGATTGGGTCTGCAGCAAACGCAGAGTTAGATAAGGTGGGGCCAAAAACCATCAGTACTTTATCTTGAAAAATGAGTTTTTTGAACACATTAATTGCTTCTTCTTTTTTACCTTGTTCATCCTCCATAATTAAAGCAATCTTGTTACCCTTCACTCCGCCTTTGGCATTGATCTCATCGAGAGCCAAGGTAAAGCCATTTTTGATTGCTACACCATACTTTGCAGCAGGCCCTGAGAGCGCCTCAGCAGCACCAATTTTGATATCCGCAGCAACTCCGTAAAAACTACAACTCAATAAAGCACTCATTAATGCTAGGCGAACTAATTTCATAGAAACTCCTTAAGATAGGAAAAGGGATTACAAATCAGAATTTTCTCAATTTTAGGGCAAGTTGGTAAGTTATCGCAAATTACCTCAAGGAAGCACAATTCCCTCATGCTTCAAAAGCCATGTTTTGATATTGCGGTGATAACCCTCAGCATCTTCTTTTGCAAAGCCACCGATTCCGGAATTTGCAACTACGCGGTGGCAAGGGACAATTAAAGGGTAAGGATTGGCACCACACGCACCTCCCACTGCTCTTGGTGCACTCCCAATTTCTTTAGCAAGGTGCCCATAGGTGACTACGGTTCCTTGAGGAATATTATCAATGAAAGACCACACCTTTCTTTGAAAGGAGGTACCTTTCAGAAGAGTCGGCAACTGAAATTGAAACTGTGGATCCCTGAAATAATGTTCTGCTTGTTCGCAAAATTCCTGAGCAAGCTCATTTTTTGGAGCAATCAACGACTCTAATTGACTTACATATAAAACTTCACTAATGAATAAACTATTTTCTGTAAATTCTGTTCTTACGCCGAGTTTGCCAAAAGGTGTTGCCATGACAGCGGCCCAATCGTCTGTAGAATCGTTATCTTTAGTTTTTAAAAGTGATCTTTTTGTCATATTCTGTAAGATACACTAAGTTAATACTTTTTTGGAGATGAACATGGGTAGTTTTATAACACTGAAATCAAGTGATGGTTTTGAGTTTTTAGCATTTGAAGAGAAGCCAGTTGGGCCAGTAAAGGCTGGGCTAGTTCTTTTACAAGAAATATTTGGTGTCAATACGCATATACAAGAAGTAGCAAAACTATATGCTGATCAGGGCTACCATGTGTTAGCCCCTGAAACAATGAGCCGTTCTAAAAGTGGTGTGAACCTAGGTTATACCCCTGAAGATGGCGCAGCAGGTTCTGCCCTTAAGGCAGCTATAGAAGGATTGCCAGGCCGGCCTGTAATGTTAGATATTCAAACATGTATTAATACTTTGGCGCCATCGGGCAAGGTTGGTATTTTTGGCTTTTGTTGGGGTGGTCTATTAACTTGGCGCAGTGCTGCGATGCTGGATGGATTGAGTGCAGCGGTAACTTATTATGGTGGCGGAATGCCAAATGAATCTCAATTAACTCCAAAATGTCCTGTTTTATCACATTTTGCTGATGATGATTCTCACATCCCTTTAGATGCAGTCAATCAGTTTTCATCTGTTCACCCCGAAGTAGAACTACATATTTACGCTGGGCATCATGGTTTTAACTGCAATCATCGAGGCTCCTACAATGAAGCTGCGGCAATCCTTGCAAGATCCAGAACCTTAGCATTTTTTGAAAAGCATCTCAGTTTGTAGGTAACTTCTGACAACAAAATCAGATGGCTTTTGCACCAAAATAACGGTTCAAAGCCATCCTATTTTGATATAGTGAATAAGAAATTTGATTTCTTATTTCGTCTAATGTTATGAAGGATGTTTATGGATTCGTTACTCGATACTTGGCCATGGTGGGCTAAAGTCGCAGTAGTTGTTTTATTGTTAGCTACCTCTGCCTTTTTCTCTATTACTGAGACAAGTATGATGGCAGCAAATCGTCATCGTCTAAAACATCGTGCGGCAAAAGGTCATCGTGGATCTAAATTAGCCACTAACTTACTTAATCGTACCGAAGAATTATTGTCTGTGATTCTGATTGGCAATAATGTGATTAATACCTTCGTACCCGTATTAATCGCAGGAATTGCCATGCAAGCTTTTGGCAATAGTGGGTCTGTCTTATCTATTACCACTGCCTTAGTGGCTTTTTTAATCATTATATTTTGTGAAATTACCCCAAAAGTAATTGGCGCAGCTTTTGCTGACAAGATTGCGTCATCCGTTAGTTGGATTATTCGCCCCTTAGTTTGGATCCTAACGCCAATTGTTTGGTTTGTGAATATTTTTGTTTCCTTATTACTGCGTTTAATGAGACTGAATACTAAAACTGCGGATCAGTCGCGCTTATCGCCTGAAGAGCTAAGAAGCCTCGTTCTTGAGACAAGCCACTTTATTCCAAGTCACCATCGCAACATCTTAGTGAATCTATTTAATTTGGAAAACATCACCGTTGATGATGTGATGACACCCCGTTCACAAATGGAGACCTTAGATTTATCGAGGCCTATTCAAGAAGTTTTGCATCAACTAGAAACCTGTTATCACCATAATTTACCAGCTACCGATCAAGATCCTGATCGTGTAATTGGGATTTTATCGGTACGTAAAGCGGTTTCTTTAATTGGCGATGAGGATTTACAACATCAAGATTTTAAGAGCTTACTCGCACAACCCTACTTCATTCCAAGCGGCACCCAAGTTTTACAACAAATACAAGAGTTTCAGGTTTTACAACAACGCATCGGATTAGTTGTGGACGAGTACGGTATTGTTCTAGGGCTAGTAACCATAGAGGATATTGTCGAAGAACTTATTGGTGAGTTCACGACCTCGCTGCCTAGTCTAGCTAATAAATCAACATGGTTAGAAGACGGCACTTATTTAGCCAACGGTAAAGCCAACCTCAGGGATTTAAATCGTTTATTGGGCCTTAATTTGCCTATAGATGGTCCTCGAACTCTCAATGGCCTACTCTTGGAAATTTTGCAAGATATCCCCGACCATGATGTCAGTCTTAAAGTAGCCGGCTGCGTGATGGAAATTATTCAATTTGACCAACAATCAATTAAAACAGTTCGTATTCATCAACCACTTCAATCTCTTAATTAATCAAGAATGTAGCGTTGAATGCAAGATGATCAAAGAATTATTCATTTGTGGCAAGAAACTCTAGAACAAGCTTTTTTAGAAAAAGCCACAGATGTTCATATAGAAGCACAAGAGGAATTTACTCATGTACGTTTTCGAGTTGATGGCAGTTTAAGAACCTATCGTCGCATCAAGGTAACTTATCACGAGCATTTATGCGCCCATGTCAAAGTCCTTGCTCAATTAGATATTGCTGAAAAACGCTTACCGCAAGATGGTCGCTTAAATTTCATCCCAACGATCGCAGCAAAAACAAATCCTCAAAAAATTGATTGTCGAGTATCTACTCTACCCACAGTTTTTGGTGAAAAGATTGTTGTTCGTCTGTTAACTAACTCTTACGGTAACTTACGACTAGAACAACTTGGCTTTGATTCAGAACAATTGCTAAAAGTTCAATCTAGTCTAAATGCGCCACAAGGACTTATTTTAGTTACTGGCCCAACTGGGAGCGGGAAGACACTTACTTTATACACTTTTTTAACTCTTCTCAATGACGGTACTAAAAATATCTCTACCGTCGAAGACCCACCTGAAATCATGTTGTCAGGTATCAACCAAGTTGCAGTGAATGAAAAGTCTGGCATGGACTTTGCTAAGTCCCTTCGTGCCATGTTAAGGCAAGACCCAGATATCATCATGATAGGGGAAATTCGTGATTCTGTAACAGCTCAAACTGCATTACAAGCTGCCCAAACAGGTCATTTAGTTCTAGCGACTCTTCATACTAATAGTTGTGTATCGACCATTACTCGCTTACGATACTTGGGCTGTGAAAAGGATGTTCTTGCACAAAGCTTATTAATGGTTACAGCCCAACGACTTTTAAGGAAAAGGTGTACTTTTTGTACTTCCATAGGAACCTCATGTAACTACTGCAAGAACACAGGCTATTTAGGTCGATTTGCAGTTCACGAAGTTTTAAAATTGGATACAGAAATAAGAAGCGCCATTGAGAGTGAGGTTTATGCAAATGATTTACTTAAATTGGCGCAAGAACAGGGTATGAATTCATTGTTGACACAAAGTGAACTGTATGTAAAAAAGGGCCTAACCACCACTAGTGAAGTTCTCAGCAAGATTGGCTACATTTCATGAGCATTGCTAAACAACAACTTTTTACTACCCAGTTAGTTACCTTGCTTGAGGCTGGAGTTCCCTTGGTACCAGCACTCCAAATGATTAGAGAGCCTTTTAATAATCGAAAACATGCACCGCATTGGCTTGATCCAATTATTGAGGGGCTCCATCAAGGTCAGTCATTTTCATCTTGTCTACGTAGGTCAAAAGAGAACTTTGATGCTTTTTATTGTGGACTCGTAGAAATCGGTGAATTTTCTGGTCAACTGAATCACCTTCTCTTAAAAATTTCTCAAGACTTAAAAAAATCTGAAATGATTCAAGGTCAATTAAAAAAGGCACTTACCTACCCTTTATGTGTTTTACTCATTTCTTTTTGTTTATTGATCTCAATGTTAATTTGGGTTATTCCAAGTTTTGAACAAGTATTTGCCGGCTTTAATGCAAGTCTTCCGCCACTTACTGATTTTCTTTTAAAACTATCTAGATTTGTAAAAGAATATTTTTTTCTTGGATTATTTATTTTTATTGGAATTTTTGCGTTGGTTTTTTATCTTTGGTGGCGCTTTATTCCGATACAAAAACAAGTTGATCGTTTTTTTCTTCGTGTACCCGTTATCGGCACCATAATTCATCACGCCCTTTTGGCACGTTGGGCGACTACCATTTTTATTCTCCAAGAATCCGGCACTCCATTATTAAAAGCAATTCGTATTAGTGCAAGGTGCTCCAATCATTGGTTTGTTCACGATGTGAGTGTTAAGGTATATCGTCTTCTGATTCAGGGGCAGGCAGTCCATGAATCACTGATTTTGGCTGATTCTAAGCAACTTCTCTTTAAGAGAGAGACCTTACAGTTACTCAAGGTTGGTGAAGATTCTGGGGGGCTAGTCAAAATGTTGCAATATTTAGCCCTTTTTCATGAGCGTCAACTCACTGAACAACTTGATGTTTTAATGGAGATGATTGAACCAGCTCTTGTAGTGATCATGGGCTTGATGGTTGGGGGTATGGTCGTGGCCCTTTATTTACCCCTCTTTAAGTTAGGAGAAATAGCTTGATTTGGATTTATAGTCTATTAATAACCCTTGTTGTAATTACCCTAGCAATCATTGACCTTCGTACAATGCTTTTGCCAAACTACTTAACCTTCCCACTAATGATTATTGGGGTACTTGTTAATAGTTTTACAAGTTTTGGATTTTGCCAAGCTTATGAATCCGTCATTGGTCTTATCCTAGGTTATTTTTTAATTTGGGCTGTAAATTTTTTGTATTTTCTTTTTACAAAAAAGCATGGTATAGGTATGGGTGATGCTAAATTACTTTCTGCTTTCGGAGCTATATTAGGATATTCTTATATCCTGCCCATATTATTTATTTCCAGTGTAATTGGCTTACTTGGAGGTATTATTTGGTTAAAATTAAACAAATTAAATCATCAACAAGCTTTTCCATTTGGACCTTATCTTTGTATTGCTGGTCTGATTGCAATTTTCGATATAGTATTTAAAACTTTTTTTATAAGAACTTTTTTAGGTTAAAACATCATATGAGCGAAACAACTAAACAAATCACAACTATCGGCCTAACCGGAGGAATCGGGAGTGGGAAAAGCTTAGCAGCAAGAGAATTTAATCGCTTAGGCGCCCAGATTATTGATAGCGATGCATTAGCCCATCAAGTAACAAGTGCTGGTGGAGTTGCGATGCCTGCGATTGAGGCTGCTTTTGGTAAAGAATTTTTAATGGAAGATGGTAGTTTAAATCGTGAAAAGATGAGAGAGTACGCCTTCAATCATAGGCCGGCACTCACTATTCTTGAAAGCATTACTCATCCACTTATTCAAGCAGCAAGTCATGCAGCTCTTGAGGCAGCTCTGAGTAAAAATCCCCCCTACATTATTTTTATGATTCCGTTACTCTTCGAATCGAATAATTGGCAAGGTCGTTTTAGTAAAATTATCGTGACTGACTGTTCAGTTGAAACGCAAGTTGAGCGCGTAGTTTTTCGAAATAAATTACCGCGGGAGCAAGTTGAAAAAATTATGGCAGCTCAGATGTCTCGTGAAGATCGCCTTAAAAATGCTGACTATGTCATCAATAATGACGGCTTTTTAGTCGATTTGAATCTTCAAGTTATGGAAATCCATCAAAAAATTAGTGCTCTGTAAATTATTATTGTTTTTATGAGGTTTTTTCTTGTGCATTTCTTAATTAAATCCCATACTTATAACTTATTTTTAAATTCAATTTGATTGTTAATTTCTTTGTTAACTTACGAATACCCTTCTAATGAAACCGTACGCAGTTTACTGCGTTTGGAGTATTTGTTTCACAGACAAGATATTTTCATGCAGTCCGATGATCCAGAGCATCATTTAAATGCCATTTCTCTACTTTTTGATATTGGCGATGTCACTTCAAGAGCTGATTTAAAGTCAAACTTATTAAAAGAATTGGATCGTCAAAGACTTTATCTGTGTGGCTTAAGGCAAGAGCAAGCTGTAAATTCTGAAGCATTAGAATCAGTTCTTTTAGAAATTGAGAAATCACTTCTTTCTTTAAACAATTTAATCGGTAAACCGAATACTTTAATTAATGAAAATGAATGGTTATCTGTTATTCGATCTCGATTGAGTGTTGCAGGTGCAACAAGCCCCGTTGACTTGCCTAGCTTATATTGTTGGCAACAATTACCAGCTGATCAAAGAAGAGCTCAATTACACTCTTACACACCAGCCTTTAACGATTGGAAAACGACTTGCCATCTTTTTCTGAAGTTACTTCGTCAATCTGGTGATGCAATAACTTATTCAACAGAAAATGGTTCTTTCCAATTGCCAATGACTGGCAAGTCTTATCAATTAATTCGTGTTGATGTAAACAATCAGATTTTAATTCCCGAAATCAGTGCTAACAAACATGTACTATTGATTCGTTTTTTACAAAGCTCAACAACCGGTAAGCCTCCAGCATACACGGGAGCAATTGAATTCAATTTAACACTTTGTAATTTATAAAATTACTTTCACGCTTTTAGTAATTTGATAGTTTGTGTATGATTAAATTTTTCAGCTAAATAGGACAACTTCTTCTAAATTGTCTTAAAGCTGATTATTTTGCATCAATTCAATAATTGAAATAGTGGCTGGTAATAGTGGGCTTAAAACACAGTCCGACAATACACGACTAGACTGCCAGGCAAGTTCTTGACCCTCTAGCCCCACTGGAATTCCAGTCCACCCTCTAACCACCTGTAAATGAAGTCTCACATAGGCATGCGGGTAATCATGTTCAATCGTCCCAATTGCGACACTTTCTAAGACTTCAATACCAAGTTCCTCTTGCAGTTCTCGCACTAAAGCTTGGTGGGTGGTTTCACCACTTTCAATTTTACCCCCGGGGAATTCCCAATAGCCTTCATAAGGCTTACCTACCGGACGATTCGCTAATAAATACTCATTATCGTTACTGATAATAATTCCTACCGCGACCTCGGTGATAGGCCTTGTCATTTAGTGGGCCCCTGCAAAATGCCTTGCAAATTGCCATGCTACACGTCCTGACCTGGAACCTCTCTCTAAAGCCCAAACCAATGCTTCGGGTTTTGCTTTTTCAATCACTGACGCGTCTTGTCCAAAATGTGCCAACCAGTGCGCAACAATTTCTAAATACTCGTCTTGCTTAGGTGGGTAAAAAGATACCCACAAACCAAAACGCTCGGATAAAGAAATCTTTTCTTCAACGACTTCGCCTGGGTGAATCTCACCATCAGAACTATGTTGATAACTTTCATTATCTTTCATATATTCTGGTAATAAATGCCGGCGATTCGAAGTTGCGTAAATCAAAACATTTTCAACCTGTGCCGATAAAGAACCATCTAAAGCAGATTTGAGTGCCTTATACCCTGCTTCACCATCTTCAAAGGATAAGTCGTCACAAAATACAATAAATTTTTCAGGTCTAGTGGCTAAAATCTCAGTAAGATCTTGAAGGTCCGATAAGTGTTCTTTATCCACTTCGACTAATCTTAATCCTGAGGCATAAAACTGATTTAAGCAGGCTTTAATCAAAGAGGATTTACCTGTGCCACGCGCTCCTGTTAAGAGCACATTATTGGCCGGTTTACCCGCCACGAAATGCTGTGTGTTATTTAATATCAATTCTTTTTGACGTTCAATCGCTTGTAAATCATCAAAAGATATATCGGATAAATGCCAAATCGGCTTTAAGAATCCTAAATTACCTAATAAAGATTGTCTTCTCTGCCAGCGAAATGCTTTTGCATTTTGCCAGTCCTCAGGGGTCAAGGGCTTTGGAAAGAACACTTCTAAGTGTTCTATAAATTGATCTAATTTTTCACTCATAGCTTTATTATAATTTTGATGGGGGACTATTGCGTTTTATGAGCGGTAATCTGCGTTAATCGATACGTACTCGTGCGAAAAATCACAAGTCCACATCGTCCGCTTTGCCTGACCACGGCCCAAATCAACTGTCACTTTAATCTCTGCTGGTGCCATCACTCTTTGACCATCTTCCTCACGATAGTCTGGATGTCTACCGCCATCTTTGGCGACCCAAACATCACCCAACCATAATTGGACATGACTCACATCCAAATCAGTAATTCCAGCATATCCAATAGCAGCAAGAATCCTTCCTAAATTTGGATCGCTAGCAAAAAACGCTGTTTTTACAAGTGGTGAGTGAGCAATTGCTTCGCCTACCATCTTGCATTCTTCAAGGTTATTCCCACCCATTACTTCGATCGTCATAAATTTTGTGGCACCCTCACCATCTCGTACAATTTTCTTGGCAAGATCCTGAGCAGTTTCCAGTAAAAGTGTTCTAAAGGCTTGGTATGCAGCATGACTAGTGTTATCAATGTAGATACCACACTGATTTGAAGCCATGACGATGAAGGAGTCATTAGTCGAAGTATCGCCATCGATGGTGATGGCATTAAATGATAAATCAGCAACTTCCTTGGTCAAATCATTTAATAACTGTGGGGCAATCCCGATGTCTGTGCCAATGAAGCCGAGCATGGTTGCCATATTTGGATGAATCATACCAGCACCTTTGCTTACGCCAGAAATAGATACCTTAGTACCTTCAATTTCAATAGAAGTTGAACAGGCCTTTGGCATCGTATCGGTAGTCATGATCGCAAAGGCTGCGTCATACCAACCAGCATCGATTAAATTTTCTTTCGCAGTAGGCAATGCAGCAATAATTTTCGCAACAGGTAATGGCTCTAAAATGACGCCAGTTGAAAACGGCAAAACTTCTGTAGGGGAAATTTCGAATAACTCTGCAACGGCATTGCAGACGCTATGGGCATCCTTGAGTCCTGGCTCACCGGTGCCGGCGTTCGCATTACCTGTATTAATGACAAGCGCCCTGATACCAGTCGTTTGTTGCAGATGTTCTTTACAAATTTGGACTGGGGCCGCGCAAAAACGATTTAAAGTAAAGACACCGCTTACAGAAGAGCCCTGAGCTAACTTAATAATCAGGACATCTTTGCGGTCTGCCTTCTTGATTCCAGCCATCGCATACCCGAGTTGTATTCCAGCAATTGGGAGAACATCAGAGGGGCTAAGTGGGTGAAGATTAACTGCCATCGGGATACTTTCAATAAAAATTAGTTAACGAGCTTGCGGATAAAACTTAAAATTTAGTTAGGTGTAGCTTTAATATTCTCAACAATTTTCTTACTCCATTCTTTGTAATACGCTGGAGTAAAGTGTTGACCATCGGTTGTTTGCCACTCATCTGGCTTTGACATCTTGAGAGAGTCAATATACTTACAAGGCGCCACAGAGTTCGCTAGGACTTCATTTAAATCTTTAACGCGCGTATGGGTTTTGCCAGTCATGTATCCATCATTACCCCAGGGTGGGCCAACCCACAAACAAGGTTTATTTAACTCCGCAATTTTTTTAGACAGGATTTTTACTTCGGTAGCCACGTTAAATTTAACCATCTGCTCTTTATATTTACCCAGCGTATCACCCATGATGACTACCACTACATCAGGTTTATCTTGCGCTACCAAATCACCAATCGGCTTAGTTTTCGCTGATTTACCTAAAGATAACTGAATAGAGTTGTTAAATGCTCTCTCTGCTCCGCCACACAGGCCATTAGACTCCATTAGCCATTGGCTAGGTTCCGATCCGCAGACGCCAATAGAATGTACCTTTGCACCTTGGCTTTGCAAGTTCTCATGTAAGCTGGTAATCAAATAACCTGGTTTAGCCATATGACTAGCACCGATAATTAGAAACGTTAAATTTGTAAGTAACATTCAAAAGCTCCTTTCTAATAAAAATCTATTTTATAAATTTAAAAACGATGCCAAAAATTTATTTTACTTACAATAAATTACCGTGTTCCATAGACGCCTTCAATGCCGAAGGAACTAAAGGCAATACACAAAATAATCCAAAGTACGCTGAGATAAGGATGTCTCAAAAAATGATATCTTCTAGCAAGTTTTGGAAATAAGAATTCAAAAGTAATTAAAAGTATCGCAAAAATAACCGTAAATAAGGTCTTTGTATCAAACTGTAAGTGGGTACTGATGACGTTATTAGGATCTGTGCTCCATGTAAAAACTTGTTGTACCTTAAAGAATAAAAGACTCGAATCAGATTCTGAAAAAATCAGTCTGCCCAAAACAACAATAAATGGGAAAAGCAGCAGAGCCAATAATTTTGCTAATTGTTTATTTGCAACTAACTTTAAAATGTAATAGGTAATTACCCAAAATAAGGCGTGAAAACTACCCCAAATCACAAAGTTCAAAGTAACTCCGTGCCACATCGCCGAACTAATAAACACCAAAAAAATAGCAATTGGTAGGCCAAAGGTTTTCTTAAAAGGTAAGAAAAAGAGATTCTTTAATACGGTCGATAAACTAATATGCCAACGCTGCCAATACTCGATGACATTACGTGCCGCAAACGGGCTATTGAAGTTCATAACAGTTCTAACACCAAATAAATTTAAGGCACCAAAAGCCATCATCGTGATACCTACAAAATTGAAGTAAACGTATGCTTCAAAGACAATACCAAAGATGAGAACATCCAAAGCATCCGTAGATTCTTTTAGGATTAACAGCTGAGATAACCCTGAAGCAATCACACTAAACAAAAAGGTCCCAAGAATCATCCAACGAAGATAAATCAATGCTCTTTTCTTACTAAAAGCCTGCACTTTTACATTCGTCAGCGCAACGGGTCCTGAATTAAACCGAATGGGTTGCATGATGTTGAAAAATAAACTTTTCAGCGTAAATTGATCTTGATAAATAAATAAAGCAATACCAGCGCTTACAAATGAAACACCTAACCAATCAAGAGAGGAGCTGTTGCCATTGAAACCTGTAAGTACACCGATTTGACCTGTAAGGCTTAAGATTGGTGTGATGAAAAAAACACTATAAGCGAGTCCAACCCTAAGAACTCGATGTTGCCGAACTAATAGATAAAGTCCCCAAATCAGAACAGAGCTAAGAACTGTATAGATACTGGCTGCGCTAAAGCCTTTAGAAAAGAATATAAGTCCATATCCAATTAAATAAATGAGGATAGGACCTAAAAGATTATTTGAATGAAGTTTCGCAAGTACCATTTAGTCAAATTCTATAGAAATAAGAAGCACCTATTGAATCAATTGGAGAGTTCAGCTCTCAATTGATTCAACCACAATAAAACTATACAACTTGACCGTGGCAATGCTTATATTTTTTACCGCTTCCGCATGGACAAGCGTCATTTCGACCCACTTTTGGGGCAGAATTCATGATTGTATTTACCATCTGCGGGGCAGCAGAGGATTCTAATGTTTCAGATTCCTGAGCATTAACATCGGCATGTTGATATTGCACATCTCTTAAATTACTTAAATCCTCTTGAATCATTTCAGTCGCATCATTCAGTTGCTCTGCGGATTGGATTTGTACATTTAGAATCGTTTTTGTAATATCTCGCTTAATAACCTCTAAAAACTCAGCATACAATTCGAATGATTCTTTACGATATTCTTGCTTAGGGTCTTTTTGGGCGTATCCACGTAAATGAATTCCTTGACGTAAATAATCAAGCGAAGCTAAATGTTCACGCCAGTGAGAATCCATACTATATAAAAATACTGACCGTTCAAACCCAGAGAATGAGCTTACATCTGATTGATCAAGTTTTGATTGATATAAAATGTTTGCGCCTTCTTGGACCCAAGCAATCAAATCTTCAACATCAACCTCTTGAGCTTGTTCTACCTTTTCTTTTAAGGCTATCTGCAATCCCCAATCTTGCTGAAGTTCTCTCTCAAGACCATCTAGCTCCCATTGTTCGGGCAATGTATCAGAAGGCACATATTGCATAACAAGACTTCTAAAGACGTCTTCCCTTAAATTATTGATTAAGTCACCAACATTTTTTGACTCAAGAACTTGATTACGCAGTTGATAGGTTTCACGACGTTGGTCATTGGCCACGTCATCATATTCCAATAATTGCTTACGAATATCAAAGTTACGGCCTTCTACCTTTCGTTGCGCAGATTCAATCGCACGAGAAACCATACCCGCTTCAATCGGCTCACCTTCTGGCATTTTTAGACGATCCATGACATTTCGTAAACGATCACCCGCAAAAATTCTTAATAAATCATCGTCTAGTGACAGATAAAAACGTGATGAACCAGGATCGCCTTGGCGTCCTGAACGGCCTCTTAACTGATTATCAATTCGTCGACTTTCATGTCGTTCTGTACCGATAATATGTAAACCGCCCGCATTCACAACTTGTTCATGAAGACCTTGCCACTCGTCTTCTAATTTTTTAATTCTTGTAAGTTTTTGGTCTTCATCTAAAGCCATATCCTCATTAAGAAGGCTAGACTGTTTCTCTACGTTGCCACCAAGCACAATGTCAGTTCCACGACCAGCCATATTTGTGGCAATGGTGATCATCTTTGGTCGTCCAGCTTGGGCAATGATTTCCGCTTCACGAGCATGCTGTTTAGCATTTAATACTTGATGCGGTAATTTTTCTTTTGTCAAAATATCCGAAATTAATTCAGAATTTTCAATCGATGTAGTACCAACTAAAACTGGCTGACCACGTTCATAACAATCATTGATATCTTTAATGACAGCTGCATAACGCTCTTTGGATGTTTTGTAAATCTGATCTTGTTTATCAAGTCTTTTACTAATTCGGTTTGGCGGTACAACAACCGTTTCTAAACCGTAAATTTCTTGAAATTCATAGGCTTCAGTATCCGCAGTTCCGGTCATCCCAGATAATTTTTGATACATCCTAAAATAATTTTGGAAGGTAATTGTCGCAAGCGTTTGATTTTCACTATTAATTTGAACGCCTTCCTTAGCCTCCACCGCCTGATGCAGTCCATCAGACCAACGACGGCCCACCATTAAGCGGCCAGTGAACTCATCGACGATAACGACTTCGCCGTTTTGAACAACATAATGTTGGTCACGGTTAAATAAGGTATGAGCGCGTAGGGTAGCAAGTAAGTGATGCATTAAAGCGATATTTTGAGGTGCATAAAGTGAATCACCATCATTGATCAAACCAATCTGAACAAGGATTGACTCAGCTTTCTCATGCCCTGCTTCCGTTAAGAATACTTGCTGAGATTTTTCATCAATTACATAATCGCCAGGTTTTTCTACGCCCGTTCCATCCGCCTTCTCTTCGCCAATTTGACGATCTAAATAAGAAGGTATGACATTCATTTTTATATATAAATCGGTATGGTCATCTGCTTGGCCAGAAATAATTAATGGCGTTCTCGCTTCATCAATTAAAATTGAATCCACTTCATCTACGATGGCGTAATTTAGACCACGTTGTACTCGACTACCAACGTCGTGAACCATGTTGTCTCGTAAATAGTCAAAGCCAAACTCATTATTTGTTCCGTAAGTTATGTCAGCAGCATAAGCTGCTTGTTTTTCTTCGTGTTGCATTTGAGAAAGATTAATGCCAACGGATAGCCCTAGAAAATTGTATAGCTTACCCATCCACTGTGCATCTCGTGAGGCTAAGTAATCATTCACAGTCACTACATGCACGCCCTTACCGGATAGTGCATTTAAAAATACGGGAAGAGTAGCGGTGAGAGTCTTACCTTCACCTGTTCTCATTTCGGCAATTTTTCCTTGGTGAAGAACTAATCCACCCACCATTTGCATATCAAAATGTCGCATTTTCATAGTGCGACGACTTGCCTCTCGAACCAGAGCAAATGCTTCAGGTAGAATATTGTCAAGACTTTCGCCACCGGCGACACGGACTTTTAGCTCTTGAGTTGCCTCAGGGAACTGTTCATCCCTTAGCGCCTCAAATTTTGGCTCCAAAGCATTGATTTGAATTACCGTTTTACGGTATTGTTTTAGTAAGCGATCGTTACGACTGCCAATTATCTTTTTTAAGAGTCCAGATACCATGATGTTTTTCGTAGAAATTCAATCTAAGAGTTTATCATTCATGCATATTATTTCCATGAAAGTAACGATTAAATCTTATTTTCCCACAGGCTTTTCAAAATTGATTAAATCTTACTCGACACCTCATTTTAAAAATTGATCCTACCATGACAAATAACCAACAAGGATCTCGCGAAATTTCGGAACTACTGTCAAAAAATTTGAAGGATAGTCCCTTAAAAGAGGTGTTTACGAATTTTGAATTACGTCAGAAATATCAAGTTGCTCTACAGCAAGCTCTTGATTTGACTGGGTTTAGTCATTTCTCTAATGATATTTTTATTGGTGAAATGAACGATAAAGGTATGATTCGCTTATTTACTCGTCAAGCTAGTATTATTTCAAGACTTAAAAATAAGTTACCTAGTCTGTTACATTGTTTTCGGGAGTCCGGCTTTCCTGTAATGGAAATCCAATTAAAGGTTTTACCAAAATCAAACCTTGAAACCAATTTATCGTCTGAGGAAGAGACCAAACCTGATCCGATAGCTCTATCTTCTTCGCAGTTTCAGTCTTGGGAAGATTTACTGAGGACTACAGATCCAGAATCGCCAACCTACCAGGCAATTGAACTTTTACTTCTTAACGCCAAGAAAGTGTTAAAAAAACCTTCTTAATCATTTCCAGAATAAAAGCTATTGGTTTTCTTGAATTAAGTTTGCTGTAAATGCACTAGGTGCTTTTGAAATGTCATCAAAATGGACGATTTCATAACTTTGGGGATTAGCAAACATCTTCCTTAACAACAAATTATTGAGGCCATGCCCTGATTTTTCGGCGGTATAAACACCAATAATAGGATAACCGGCCAAATATAGATCGCCAATGGCATCTAAGATTTTATGTCTAACAAACTCATCTTCATATCGTAATTCTTCGTTATTTAGAATCCGGTGTTCGTCGAGAACGATAGCATTATCTAAACTGCCTCCACGCGCAAGCCCCATTTCTCTAAGGGCTTCCACTTCATGAGCGAAGCCGAAGGTTCTAGCGCGACCAATTTCTTTAACATAAGTCGTATTAGCAAAATCAATGATGCAACGTTGACCCGTTTTATCGAGTGCAGGGTGTTTAAAATCAATCGTAAAATCTAATTTAAAGCCATCAAATGGCTCTAATCTTGCCAATTTATCGCCATCTCTTACTTCAACTAATTCTTTGATTTTGATGAATTTTTTAGCTGCTTCTTGGACTTTGAGCCCGGCTGACTGTAGCAAGAACAAAAAGGAAGCTGCGCTTCCATCCATAATTGGAATTTCTTCGCCGTTGATTTCAACAATCAAATTATCGATACCAAGGCCTGAACATGCAGACATTAAATGCTCTACTGTTGAAATCCGGTGCTCACCTATCTGTAAGACACTGGCTAGGCGTGTATCAGTAATGTTTTCTGCTTTTGCAGGAATGGGTGTTTGGGGTTCTTGATCAATACGAATAAAGACAATACCCGTATCAACAGGCGCAGGCCTCAAGAACAAGTTAGATTTTGTTCCTGAGTGCAGCCCAATACCAACCGTCTTAATCGGTTCAGCGATGGTGGTTTGTTTTAACATAAGCTGCAATACACCTGTCAATACGTCACAAAAATGAAATTATAAGCTTTTTAAGGCTGAGGCAGCATCACTTACTTCAAACTTACCGCCGGCTTCAACTGCAAGATGCTCGACCACGCCATCATTCACAATCATTAAATAACGTTGTGAACGAATACCTAAACCACGAGCAACTAAATCTAACTCTAAACCAAGGGCTTTTGTTAATTCAGCACTACCGTCTGACATCATTCTTACTGCCTTACCAACGTTCAAATCCTTACCCCATGCACCCATTACGAATGCATCATTGACCGATACACACCAAATTTCATCAACACCTTTTGCTTTAATCGCAGCTGCGTGTTCTACATAGCCAGGCACGTGTTGGGCTGAGCAAGTAGGAGTGAAAGCACCAGGCAATCCAAAGATAACTACTTTTTTACCTTTGAGTATTTCTGCTACTTGAAATGCATTAGGGCCTAATGTACATCCTTCAGTTTCTTCTGAAATAAATTCATACAAAGTTGCATTTGGTACCTTTTGTTGAACAGCAATCATATTCTCTCCTTAAATTCAGTTATAAAAAATACTGACAGTAGTGCTTTCGTCGTCAACGGAGGCACACTACCATCAATATTTCAATCATACTGTTTTATATATGACTGCGTTCAACTAACTATTAACTAAATCTTAATCAGCTTGCTTTCTTAAAAAGGCTGGAATTTCGAAAAACTCTGCACCCTTCTCCAACATCGCTTTTGCTTGAGGCGAACTAGCCGCATTTAACTGTCCAACTCCACGACTTGGATTCGGACGCGTTACCTGTGGTGAAATGCTCGGCTGGGCATTCATTTGGTTCGGATCTGACAAAACTGGGATGTTCATTTCGTAACTCGGTACACTTTGCAGATTTGCAAAACTGGCAGCTGCCGTAGCTTGGATGGCATTAATAGTAATCGGACTTACTGGGGCAAATTCAGTTAATCCAGTTACTGGAACTGCAGACTGAGGGCCATAAGTTCCTGTGCCTTTAGTCCAAACAATCTCAACATTGGATTCGTTTTGCGCTTTTTTTGGTCCATTTAAACCTGTCGCAACGACCGTGACACGGATTGCATCACTTAATGATTCATCGTAAACCGTTCCGAAGATAATCGTTGCATCTTCCGCAGCGTATCCACGAATGGCAGACATGACTTCTCTAGTTTCAGATAAACGTAATGAACGGCTCGCCGTGATATTAACAAGAACTCCACGTGCGCCAGATAAGTTCACACCCTCTAACAATGGTGAAGCAACTGCGGCTTCTGCTGCAAGTCTTGCACGATCCACGCCTGAAACAGTTGCGGTACCCATCATCGCTTTACCCTGTTCACTCATAACCGTTTTAACGTCTTCAAAGTCAACGTTAATTAAGCCTTGTTCATTAATGATTTCTGCAATACCAGCTACCGCATTATGCAAAACATCATCAGCTGTACTGAACGCTTTATCCATTTCCGCATCTTCACCCATCACTTGGAAAAGTTTTTCATTTAGCACAACAATTAATGAGTCAACGTGCTTTTCGAGTTCTAAAGCACCTTCTTCTGCAATACGTGATCTTCTGGCACCCTCAAAATCAAATGGCTTACTCACGACTCCAACAGTCAAAATACCCATTTCTTTTGCTATTTGCGCAACGATCGGTGCTGCTCCAGTACCTGTTCCACCACCCATACCTGCGGTAATAAATACCATATGAGCGCCCTGCAATACATCGGCAATCCTTGCTTTGGCTTCGATCGCTGAGCTTGCTCCTACAGCAGGTTTTGCCCCTGCTCCTAAACCTGTTAACCCTAACTGTAGATTGGTTTCTGCTTTAGAGCGTTTTAACGCACCGGCATCCGTATTCATACAAATAAATTCAACGCCTTGCACACCACGACGAATCATGTGTTGCACAGCATTGCCCCCAGCTCCACCAACTCCAATTACTCGGATATTGGTTTTTCCAGCTGTATCAGCATCTAACATTTCAAACTCCATTTTATTACCTCCTATTTATTTACTACATTGACGACTACTTAATAAACTTTTTATTTCAATTCTCTTAAAAATTCCCTAAAAACCATTCTTTAGCTCTTTGCATTGCCCCTCTTAAAGGACGAGCTTGTAATTCTTGTTGGCCTAAAACAATTTGTGTCCGACCTTCACGTAGTAAACCGAGGCCAGTTGCATACTTGGGATTTCTTAATACCTCTTTAAATTGTCCGTTATATTCTGGATATCCAATTCGTGCAGGCTTGTTAAAAACCTCTTCGGCTAGTTCAATCACACCAGGCATCATCACTGTGCCACCGGTAAGTACTACTCCTGAGGGTGTTATTTGTGAAAATCCAGAATGTTCTAGAGATTCCACTACAAATTTAAACAACTCTTCCATTCTTGGTTCAATCACCGCCGCTAAAGACTGTTTAGAAATGGGCCGATATTCGCGCTCTCCAATTCCAGGTACATCAATCATGGCTCCTGAATTGGCTAATGCCTGTTTAGCAATGCCGTGGGATATTTTCAAATCTTCAGCATCAACAGTGGGCGTTCTAAGCGCCATAGCAATATCATTCGTAATTTGATCACCGCCTAAGGGAATAATTTCGGTGTACTGAATTACGCCCTGGAAATAAACTGCTATATCCGTAGTGCCGCCACCAATATCTACTAAAACCACGCCTAACTCTTTTTCATCCTTAGTTAGCACCGCCAAACTTGAACAAAGTGGTTGAAGGACTAAAGCATTGATTTCTAATCCACATCGGCGTATGCATTTAATAATGTTTTGAACTGCACTGACTGCACCCGTAACGATATGCGCATTGACTTCTAATTTTTGACCGTTCATCCCAATTGGATCTCTAACCCCATCTTGGTTATCAATTAAATACTCTTGAATTAACATATGGAGTACTTGCTGATCCGTTTGGATATTGATTGGTTTTGCATTTTCATGAACTCGCTCTACATCCGCAGCACTAACCTCTTTATCACGAATCGCAACCATTCCTTTGGTATTAAAACTTTGCACGTGGTTGCCTGCAATACCAGTAAAGACATTTTCAACCCTGCACTGAGCCATCACTTCAGCTTCTTCCAATGCTTTTTGAATCGATTGCACGGTATCTTCTATATTTACTACTACGCCTTTTTTAATACCTTCTGAGGGTGCATTACCAATACCAATAACATTGAACTCGCCATCGGGCTCAATTTCCGCAACGAGAGCAAGAACTTTCGAAGTTCCTATATCTAAGGCAACTAGTAAGTTACGATGGTCTTTACTCATTAATGTTTACTTCCAATTTGTTCACTTTGTTTTACTTTTTTTACTTCTCGGTTATTTAATTTCGCAACCGATTTATTTTCTGACTTCGGTGCTTGCTTTTTTATATTGAGGGAGTTTTCAAATCCTACGGATTCTTCATCTCCTTCTTCAGGTGGCGTCATAAAGCGTTGATTCAATCCAGCTAATTTGAATTCTTTTGATTTATTATCAAATTTTGAGTAAGAGCCTAAAGAAAAGCCTTTGTTATACCTAAGGTCAACATAATCAACTGGGCCTGTTAATTGTTTTTCCAATTCTGGCCATAGTTTAAAAAACTTGTCTAAACGCTCAGTTATTTGTTTGCGATCCTTTTCATTAATATCTCGTCCTAGTTCAAAAGTTAATCCGTTATCAAGCTTTACTGACCAAGCGTATCTCGGACTCAATGTCAGCCCTACGATTTTGTGGTCTAGTTTCTTAAACCATTCATCTAGTTGTTGATATAGTTCTAAAACCTCTTTATTACTATTCGGTGGCCCCTGAAAAATGACTAAATTTTTTCTATCATTCGCCTCAGCTAGATTCACAGTAAACAACTCACCATAGTTATTCATCAACTCTGGGCCATTTTGTCCAAGCCATACTCCAACTGGATCGTGCTCTTCAATCGATACTTGTATTTGGTTAGGCCAGACTCTTCTCACACTAGCTACTCTGACCCAAGGCATTTCTTCAAAAGCTGTGCGGGCTTGATCGAGTCTTAGCGTAAAGAAGTTACCGCTAAATTGACTTATGGCTTTTGCTTTAATCATAGGAACTTTAATGTGCTCTAAATCTTGCTCATTGGCAGATTGCACAGAAATTTGTTCAATATTAAAAACTGGTCTTTGCCCAATCCAATAAAGCCCCCAAAGAATAGTAATTGCTCCAAAGCTAATTACCAACCAATGCGTTAATTGTTTCATTCGGTCTGGATAATTCCAGATGGGGGAGATAATAAAAATAATAATCGCAAGTAATCCGGAAAGCATCGACTGCATGGTAGTAATAAACCATAAACTCAACAACTCGCCCAAAGCTTGGGTATTCTTTGGCTGTTTATTGACGTTTCTTAAGGGGATACTTGAAGATTTCATATCTCTGCCTTAAAAGTTTTAGACACTTTTGAATCCCTGATCATCCCATTGGATAATTTGGCATTCATCACAACCCAAAGAACCAACTCTGCATAACTTAGCCCCGCAGCCATCGCGGCCATTGGTACTAATGAATGTGTAGTCATACCAGGTGAAGTATTCATTTCTAACAAATATGGTGTTTGGGTATTTTTATCCAACATTACGTCTGCCCGACCCCAGCCAGAGCACCCCAATACTTGGTAAGACTTGACAACTAACTGTTGAATCTTTTCTTCTAATAGTGGATTCAAACCTGTTGGGCACAAATACTTCGTATCGTTTGAAAAGTATTTATTGTGGTAATCATAATTAGCTGCTGGAGCTACAATCTTGATCACAGGTAAAGCCTGGGCTAAAGATCCTTCGCCAACTACCGGACAAGTTAACTCATCGCCAATAATGCATTGCTCAGCCATCACGTCTTGGTCCATTCCAGCCGCTAACTTATAGGCGGCTGCTAACTCATTGACATGATTTACTTTAGTTAAACCAAGAGAAGATCCTTCCCGTGCTGGTTTCACAATTAACGGCAATCCTAATTCATTTACCACTTCTGACCAATTTGTTTGAGAATCAATCATCAAATATTTAGGGGTCGATAGACCATGACTTAGCCAAATTTGTTTAGTTGTCTGCTTATCTATTGCCATTGCGGATGCCATTACACCACTACCTGTATAGGGAATACCTAATTGCTCTAATAATCCTTGCATGGTGCCGTCCTCACCAAATCGGCCATGGAGTGAGATCATTACTCGATCAAAGTGATGGTTAACAATGGTCTCGATGGGTTCTTCGAATGGGTCAAAGCCCACCGCGTTCACTCCACTATCCACTAAGGCTTTGAGAACTCCGGTTCCAGACTGGATGGAGATTTCTCTCTCTCCTGAAAATCCACCCATCAACACACCTACTTTACCGAGTGATGCTGGTTGAAGATTTGCTAATTGCTCTTTAACATCAGATACCCATTGTGTGAGTCGAGCAGCTTGAGTTTGTCCTTGTATATTATTCATCGACACCCCCTTGTTGGGCCGATTGAACAATTTGATTTGGCACTGCTGAAATTGAACCTGCTCCCATCGTAATCACGACGTCGCCATCTTTTACCTGACTTAGGATGGTTTGGGCTAATAACTTGACATCTTTTTCTAATACCATCTGCTCAGCAAGTAAGCAACCAACTGGTGCCTTACCCATTGATGAGCGCAGAGCTTCTAATAAGCTATGACTATCTGCGCCTTTTATTTTAGGTTCTCCAGCAGGATATACCTCAGTTAAAACCAGTGCATCAAATTGATGAAGGACCTTTACAAACTCACCAAAGCAATCCCTAGTTCGGGTATAGCGATGCGGTTGGAATGCTAATACTAGTCTTCGATTTGGATAAGCGCCTCTAGCCGCTGATAAGGTCGCAGCCATTTCTACTGGGTGATGACCATAATCATCTATTAAGGTAAAGCTAGCATTTTTATTACCTGGAATACTTATCTCACCATATTTAGTAAATCTTCTACCTACCCCTTTAAACTCAGCTAAGGCTTTAACAATGGCTTCGTCTGATACACCTAACTCTGTTGCAACGCCAATAGCTGCCAAGGCGTTTCGAACATTATGTAAGCCAGGTAAATTTAGGGTAATTTCTAGTGGGCTTGGCTTTGGACCATGGCGTCGAACAGTTCTGCGAGTAACTGTAAACTGCATGGTTGCGCCAACTGCTTTGACATCATGTGCCATGACATCAGCATCTTCAGAGAGTCCATACTTGAGAACTGATTGTGAGACAAATGGCAACATATCTCGTACATTGGCATCGTCAACACATAAGATGGCAACGCCATAAAAAGGCATTCTTTGCGTAAACTGTACAAAAGCTTGTTTGAGTCTTGGCATCGAGTGCTGATACGTTTCCATATGGTCAGCATCAATATTTGTAATGACTTCCATCACTGGTAGTAAATTTAAAAACGAAGCATCCGACTCGTCCGCTTCAGCTACGATAAAGTCACCAGTCCCTAAACGAGCATTAGCACCTGCCGAAGTTAACTTACCCCCAATCACAAACGTTGGGTCAAGTTGGCCTTCTGCGAGGACCGAGGCTACCAAACTAGTTGTCGTTGTTTTGCCGTGTGTGCCAGCAATCGCAATACCTTGTTT
>CAISYI010000234.1 GCA_903889595.1 uncultured beta proteobacterium | reverse complement strand
AGTTAAACATTCTCATTCAAGATCAAGATTACTTTTTAAGATTCATTCATACATAATTTACGCCAGCATAACCTAACGAACCAACTGATGGATTCGTTTTAGCTCAGCTATTCGGTCCAGCCGGACAAGCTGGAATTTTCTGATTCCGTTTCAGAATTCGACTAACTGAGATAACACTGTCTTGTAAAGTGTAGTTCGATGCTTAAACAATCTTCATTACAAGATCTGGCAATTTCTGGATCTGGCAACGAATCACATCACCTCGAACGACAGGTCCCACATTTTCTGGAGTTCCTGAATAAATAATATCGCCAGGGAATAATTCGTTCGCTTCTGAAAGTTTAACAATCTGTTCTGCTACAGACCAAATCATTTGCTTTAAATCAGCTTTTTGCTTAACCACTCCATTGACGGACAACTGAATATTACCTTCTTTAAAATGCCCTATTTTAGATACTGGAAATAATGGTCCAATCGGTGCTGAATGATCGAAGGATTTTCCAATTTCCCATGGCTTTTTTTGATCGCCCATAGCGCGTTGTAAATCTCTTCTCGTCATATCTAATCCAAGTGCATAACCCCAAACATGATCAAGAGCGTTTTCGAGTTTAATATCTTTACCACCAATATGAATTGCTGCAACTAATTCAACCTCATAGTGATAGTTTTTGGTAAGCGTTGGATAAATATGATCGGCAACTGTATTAGGTGCAACATACTGAATAGCATCTGTTGGCTTTTGGAAGAAAAATGGTGGTTCACGCGTTGGGTCAGAGCCCATTTCGATAGCATGTGCCGCATAATTTCTGCCGATGCAGTAAATTCTGCGAACTGGGAATTGTTCTTTTTGATCCGCAATCGGAATATATACTTGGGGAACTGTAAACATGGATTTTTGCTCTGCAGGCTTTGCTGCTGATACGCTGCCGGAGACCATCGTTGCAGCAGCGGTTCCAAGCCCAAGTTTAATGGCATTGCGACGTGAAAAATTATCTTGATTATCCATATTGATCCCCTTTTTATAATTAGCTAGCTTTGTACAACAATAATAAACTACTTAGGATACTCTTCAAATAGGTGATACGACAGTATATGAAAAATCTTAAAGATCTTGAATCTTAATTATTGATTTTTTTATTTTTGAAGACTTTTGATGCCCTGGGTTTTTAGAAATACTTACAATACTCGGCTCATAAATTCAAGTTGATCGTTTACTCATACATGATTTGCGCCAGCATATCCTTACGAACGACCTGATGGATTCTTTTTGCACGCTTGTTAAGCCCAGCGGGGCAAACTGCACTTTTTTGGTTGAGTCTCAGAATGCGAGTAACCTTCACCACATTGTCTTCCAAGGTGTAGGTGGAAACATACATTGCACCATACTCAACGTAATCAGCGCCCGTAGGTAACTTGATTACTTTAGTCTTTTTCGGAAAATGAATCTCGCTCATCTCTAAAAAGGTTCCTGAGAGACATTTGTATGGGAAATTGTAACGATCGGCAAGTTCGTTAAACGGGACATTGGCAAGGAAACCTGATGACAAGCCAACAGGTACTGTCATAGCACCTGGCCCAGGCAAATTTACGATAGGATCTAAATAAAATTTAGACTTTAAACTAAAAGGAGTATTGAGATCACGGCTATTGGAAGGCGAAAAGTAACCATCACCCGTTTGTCGAAACGACGATAAATATTTCTTTTCCACTCGATTGTTATCACTGTTTCTAAAACCATAAAATTTTGCTCTGGCTTCAATTTCTTCAGGGCCATCATAATGCGTCATAGACTTTCCCTCAATGCCGCCCCGCTCATCTATTTCAAAATTAGCCATTGACATGAAACCATTATTTTCATCTGACTGCTTTGGCGTTCTACCCATCTTGCCTAAGGCTGTTAAAACCACCGGCTTATCCATTTCTGAGGTATCTAAAATGCCGTAAGGGGCTATTTCGATCGTAGCATCAACAAAGTGATCCCACTGAGGCAAATAGGTAATTACATGATTAAAGGGATAGATCGTGCCAAGCTTACCAACACGATAGGCTGACTCTGCGTTAATTAATACCGAACTAGAGGGAATACCT
>CAISYI010000233.1 GCA_903889595.1 uncultured beta proteobacterium | reverse complement strand
ATGACTCTTTAACACTTCAAATACAGTCTTTCTGTAAACCGCCTGTTTGTCGGTTTCCCTTTGAAGAGGAAACTTGCATTGCTCTTGATTGATCACTCGTCCCATCGGAAACTCTCCCACACATAATCTTGGATTGAGGCGAGCCTCAGGAACAGAAAGAAGATAAACGATTTTTTTATTATTTTTTTGAAGGTGTTCAAAAGTGTTCTGCATCATTTTTTCAAAATTGGATACTTCAACTAATGAAGCTGAATTTGCTATGGGGTTTCTAAAAGAAACGATCACTGTCTTAATGTTCTGTTGCTCGTTAATCCATTCGATCTGTTGATTAATTAAGTCGGTACATTCAGCTTTTGACTGATTGATAAAAGGTAGGCAACCAGAACCTTTTCCAACCAGTTTTACATTGCTACCTTCACTTCCAAAAGCTTTTGAAATCCCCCAATAGGCAGAAAAAGCATGGCTATCCCCAAACACGACGACATCTGGTAACTCATCAGGTTTGGTTTGTGCGCAGATATAGGCATCCGGATAAATAAATCCAGGATTACAGCTTCCTGTCGGATACATGCCTTTATGTTCCCACTTGGCAAAGTCACGCAGCTGTTCAGGTTTGATGGTCATAATCTTTCGATACCTAAATTCCAAGCCCTCCCTTTTGTAAGCACTCCAACCTGTTGCGCCAACCAAAATCATGAGCAAAACTAAGATAGCCACCTTGAGAAGGTTACGACCATCCTTGCGAATAGGCCTTTCAATAATTAGATAGGTGAGCCAAGCCAAGATAATCGAAACTACAACGAGAGCAATTCGTAATGCAACGCTCACATCACTCTTCATAATGCGAGCAAAGGATAAGAGAGGCCAATGCCAAAGATAGAGAGGAAAGCTAATCAGTCCAAACCAAACCATTATTTGATTTGACAGAAGATGGCGATTCACCCAAGCATTTGGACCAGCAAAAATAAGAAAGGCGGCACTCATTGTTGGTAATAAAGCCCACCAACCTGGAAAAAGGCTATTGTTGACTACCAAGATACCTACAAGAAAGAGGCTTAAGCCGAGGATAGAAATCACGTCACACCAACTACTCCACCGACTAATTAATTCTTTCCGATAAAGGACGATATAAACTAGGCAAGATCCGATTAATAGCTCCCAAAATCGACTAAGGGGAGAATAAAAAGCATCAACAGGATTTGAATAAACCGAAACGATATTGATGATAAATGACGTTAAGACAATAATGAGGGTAATAATAATTGGGTTAGCCCTTAGTTTCCAAACTAGCCAAAGTACAAATGGCCAGACTAAATAAAATTGCTCTTCAATCGCAAGGCTCCATAAGTGCAATAAAGGCTTGGTATCAGCAATATTGTCAAAGTAGCCGCTCTCACTCCATAAGTAGAAATTGGAGATAAAACTGGCACCTCCAACCACATGCTTACCAAGTTGCATAAACTCATTAGCCAGTAAGATAAACCAACCTGCAAGATAGCAGCTAGTTAATACCAGTAAGAGTGCAGGGAAAATACGTCGAATACGGCGACTATAAAAATTACTAAAACTAAAAATACCGCTCTCTAAATTCTCAAAAAGGATGTGTGAGATGAGGTATCCGGAAATCACAAAAAAGATATCAACCCCAATAAACCCTCCAGAAAGCCATTCTGGAAAAGCGTGGAAAATCACTACTGAAATCACAGCAATCGCGCGCAAACCGTCAATATCCGGACGATATTTAGGATGATGCTGAGGAGTTGTAGGATTTTTAGACATTGTGTTGAATAATAACTAATCATCGAGAAGTTTTTAAGTCAGTCAGAATTCCTAAGTTGGGCGTTCATTCAGAACATCAAAAAAAGCACTTTAGTGATTCACAATATTCTTAGTTAAAATAAGTTATGCAAGCAAATACTCCAAAGAAAAAGTGGCTAGTGATTTCTCATGGTTTTAACATGGATGGTCGAGCTGCTAGTCTGACCGTGACCGATAAAATCCCATACCTACTAGAGGCTGGGATTGAGCCGATTGTTTTGTCAGCCATTACCGGAGAAAAAGATACGCGCTTTCCCCACTATCAGTTACTTCCTTGGGGCCCTGCAGGATTACGCTTTGATTTTCGTCACTATGTTGCAACGAAGTATGGTCGGGGCTTAATCTATAAAATCCTGACCCCGCTTGTCTCGACTTTACTACTTCCCTTTACCGCACTAGAAAAGCTCCTAATTGGCTT
>CAISYI010000232.1 GCA_903889595.1 uncultured beta proteobacterium | reverse complement strand
GCTGTTTTTTATGGCGTTCATCATCAATGTCTATGTTTCAGGATGTACTCAACTACCTACTGAAAAACAAAGTATTTCAGATATGAGACCTGGAGTTTCATTTAAGGCTCAAAATAGCAATCTGCTAGAGGGACGGGTAATGTTAGATAACCTCGATATGGGCCAAGCAAGGGAATATCAAGAAGGTTATGCAATGATGCGAATCTTGCCGGGACCTCATGTTTTAGCTATTTATTTAAATGGTCTAAAGATTTATGAAGAAAAAATCTACGCTAGTGACGGCGTTAATCAAACAATCTTAATTCACTAGGTAAGTCTAAATATGCGCATATTTTCTATTTGTTTTATTGTCATGATCTCTTTATTAGGTGGTTGCGCAGTTAAAGGTAAATATAACTGGAATGGATATGACAAGGGGTTATATGACGCTTATAAAGACCCTAGTCAAATAAAGCCATTACAAATCAAACTTCAAGCTACTGTAGAACTGAACGAACAAAATAAACAGACCGTAGCTCCTGGCATGTATGCTGAATTAGGCACTTTATATTTACAAGAGGGCTTGCCTGATAAAGCAAAAGTGTATTACTCAAAAGAACGGGACACCTGGCCTGAGAGTAAAACTCTAATGGATTTGTTAATCAAAAATCTTGATAGTAGGCCAAAGCTTATAGAAAAGAGTAACCCATGAAGTATCTTTTACTTATCCTTGTTAGCATCGGTTTATTTGGTTGTGCTAACGTTCAAAAGAAGGATTTATCCGCATTTACTACTGCCGCACCTAGATCCATTCTAGTTGTTCCTGTCGTAAATAAAACTTTAGATGTTGATGCTCCACTTTATCTATCGACCACTCTACCAATACCAATTGCCAACAAGGGGTATTATGTTTTTCCAGTGAACACAACGAAGTTCATCTTAGAACAAGAAGGACTCTATGAGGGAGAAAGAATTCATTTAATACCAACACCTCAATTAGCAGGAATGTTCGGTGCTGACGCTGTTCTCTATGTCACAATTAATCGCTGGGATGCACAATATATAGTACTCTCAACGACGATTACTGTTGATTTTGATTATCGGATAGTCAGTTCATCTGGAGTTGAAATTTGGCGTGAAAATAAGAAAATGGTTTATCAACCACAGAATTCAGGTGGTGGTCTAATTGGTGCAATTATCACTGCTGCTATTGCAAGAGCAGTACCAAATTACATGCCGTTAGCACAAGCGGCTAATCAGCAGGTATTTCAAATTGGGCCAAATCAGTTGCCAAATGGACCTTATGCAACCCCCGATCCAGTAAAGTAAACGACTATCTCTAATAACAGCAGATAATTTAAGGAGCATCGTTTGATGTTCCTTAAATGAAAATAAATCTCGAAAGAATTTGGGAGAGTAATTCAATGACCACTCTAGAAGAAAGACTGTCCTTTTAAGATCATTGTTATCGCTTCATATGGGAAATCAAATTGATTTGAAATGCTACTTTCGATTTCCAATGGGGTACTTACTCACAACATTCATTTTAGGCACATCTTAAAAAGTATTTTCATTGGCTTTCAAAATTTCGTCCGAAATACTAGGCTCTTGAAGGATTGAATTTTCGTTTCCCATCCACTTAATACGCACAAAAACGATAACATTTGCTAAAAAATATTAATAAACGACCATTTTTGCGCAAATACGATAACAAATTAAGCGTTTACAAGAAGGCGGATGAAATTGAAGCATAGGAATTAATGGAACCTCTTATAAGATCAATGTGAATCGTAAGCAAATATTTGATTGCCATCTTTAGAATGAATTTGTGCATTGAAAGAAACAATAATCCGATCCAGATCACCTTCATAGGCCATGGCCTGATGGGGTAAGAATGATGGGAACACAATCAGTTTTCCGGCCTCGGGCTGAATATCGATGTGGTTTTTTTGCAGATATGCATTACCAAGATCCATATAGGCGCCCGCTTGCCAT
>CAISYI010000231.1 GCA_903889595.1 uncultured beta proteobacterium | reverse complement strand
TTTTCGATTAATGGTGCAAAAGGTTTAGTCAACCAATCAGCTAAAACAATTACAGTCACCTTACCTTCTGGTACTTCTGTTACATCATTAATTGCAACGTTTGTAACTACAGGTTCTAGCGTGGCGGTCGGTGTTACTCCCCAAGTCAGTGGAGTCACCGCCAATAACTTTACTAGCCCTGTTGCTTACGTTATCACTGCGAGTGATTCTTCTTCCAGTACTTATAACGTAACTGTAAAGGTATCTAGTGTAAGTGCAAAAGCGCTTACGTCTTATTCGCTTGCGGGTGTTACAGGGACAGTTAATGAAACGGCTAAGACCATTAGCGTAGGATTGCCTTCAGGCACGGCAGTTAATTCATTAATTGCTACTTATACTTTTGACGGTTCTACCGTCAGCGTTGGTGGTACAGCTCAAGTAAGTGGAACCACAGCAAATAACTTCACTAGTCCTGTCGCTTATTTAGTGACAGCTGGTGATGCATCAACTGCTACTTATACCGTAACCGTCACAGTCTCAGGTGCTGGACCAGCTCCAGTTGGGCTTGGCAATGCAGGGAACTTTGTCTTGTATGCTGGTACTGGCCTATCGAGTAGCCCTGATTCAGCAATTACTGGAGATGTTGGGGTTGGTCCTGGAGTAACGCATACCGCTATTACAACGGGGTTTACTTTGATTCCTGATGCTTCAGGATCATTTGCAACAGCGAGCCAAGTTGTAGGTAAAGTGTATGCTTTTGATTATGCGCCACCTTCCCCTGATTATGTAAGTAGTGCATCAGACGATATGATTACTGCTTATAACGATGCTGCAGCACGGCCTAATCCTATTGTTTTAGCCAGTAGTAATTTAGATGGTTTGATACTTGCTCCTGGCTTATATAGCGCACCAGGTAGCTTGAATTTGTCTGTGAATACAACCCTCACATTAAATGGCGGACCAAATGATGTGTGGATTATTCAAGTTGCTAGTGGACTCACCACTGGAGCAAATACAAACATCGCATTAACTGGCGGGGCAGTAGCTAAAAATGTTTTTTGGTTAATTAAATCAGGACTTACCATTGGGGCAACATCAACATTTAAAGGGGTGATCCTAACTGGAACGGCAGTTACAGTTGGAGCAAACTCAGTCATCGTTGGTAGATTATTGTCCCAGACTGCAATTACGATGGATCAAAATACCATTTCAAATCCTTGACCATTTGCAACAAAACTATCCCTGTCCAAAAGGTCAGGGATAGTTTTTTTTATTAATTTTTCTGACATCGCATAATATCCTCTAAAGTTACTAAAAAAAAGATGTAATATTAAATAAAAAAATAGGAGACAAATATGCATCATTATTTATTAAATTCAAGAGTAAATTTATTCAGTTTTATTTTGGGTCTATTCTTTTCGATTCATGGAAATGCACAAGAAAAATTTCCAATAAAACCAATTACTTTCATTGTTCCTCTTGAAGCAGGAGCTGATGGCGATGTTTTGGCCCGTGCAGCAATGGATCGAGTATCTCGTATTCTTGGGCAACCAGTAACTGTTTTAAATAGGCCAGGAGCGGGGAGTGCCATTGGTTATCGTGAAATTCATCAATCTAAGCCCGATGGCTATACGCTTGGGATCGCTTCTGCAACAATCATTACGAACAAACTTCAAGGTGTCTCGAATCTTGACTACAAC
>CAISYI010000230.1 GCA_903889595.1 uncultured beta proteobacterium | reverse complement strand
TGAGTAATCCTCTAATAAATTTCTACAATAATTTACCCTATTAAAAATAAGGTACCTATTTCCTATTCGCGACCAAATAGAAAAGATTGCTATTATAACTTGAATTAACGCTAAAAGGCTAGTCCGTATCTGTAAACATCGACATAACTGACTCACCACGGCTAATTCTTTGCAGAGTTTCTCCAAGTAGCGGTGCAATCGACAAAACACGTATTTTAGAGCTTGCTTTTGCCTCAGCACTTAAAGGAATCGTGTCAGTTACTACAACTTCGTCTAAATGCGATTCTAAGATCTTACTAACGGCAGGCCCTGAAAACACGGGGTGCGTACAATAAGCCATAACACTTTTCGCACCTCTTTGCTTTAATACCTCAGCAGCCTTACATAAGGTACCGCCGGTATCAATCATGTCATCCATAATGATGCAACGACGACCTTCTACTTCACCAATGACATGCATTACTTCTGAAACATTTGCTTTAGGGCGGCGTTTATCAATAATTGCCAAATCGCAACCTAACTGTTTTGCCAGGGCTCTTGCTCGCACAACACCACCAATATCAGGAGAAACGACTAATAAATCTCCCCCCTTTTTACTGTGTAAATCGTCTAATAAGACTGGAGAGGCGTAAATATTATCTACGGGAATATCAAAAAAGCCTTGAATTTGATCAGCATGAAGATCCATCGTGAGAACACGTTCTACACCCGCAACAGACTGCAACATATTGGCAACGAGCCTCGCAGAAATAGCAACCCTAGCAGAGCGGGGACGACGATCTTGTCTGGCATATCCAAAATAGGGGATAACCGCTGTAATAGTCCCCGCTGAGGCACGTTTTAGAGCGTCAACCATAATCATCAACTCCATCAAATGGTCGTTGGTCGGCGCACATGTAGATTGCAATACAACCACATGTTTACTACGAACATTTTCTTGAATTTCAACTTGAATTTCACCATCTGAGAATTTACCTACCATGGCTTTACCAAGCTCTAGCCCTAAATAATCAGAGACAGCTTTTGCTAATTCTGGATTGGCATTTCCAGTAAAAATAACCATGGATTCATTGCTCATAGTGGCTCCAAGAGTAAAAAGGATGTGAATTGACTGAAAAAAGAGAATTTTTCAAGAAAGAGAGATAGTGGAAGAAAATGAAAGATTTTTGAATACCCGCGAAGTGGCAGAGGAGGAAGGATTCGAACCTTCGCATGCTGGAATCAAAATCCAGTGCCTTAACCAACTTGGCGACTCCCCTGTAGCGGTTTACTAAATAACGACTTACTACTTAAGTTACTATTTGGAACTAAATTATAAGCCGAGTGTTGCATTAAGCTCCGAACTTTAAAAAATTTCCATTTATGTGGGAGTTGAGAAATACAATCATTCATATCAATAGTGTTTGGGATTTTACAGAAAACTGAACTCCCAGAACCACTCATAATCGGTTGAGTATCTGGAAATAAACTTTTCAGCCACTCAATTGCATTCTTAACTTCTACATATTTTTGCTCGGCAATTTCCTGTAAATCGTTCTGCAACATAATTAATTCGGAATTTTGCTCTGCGAAGTCAGTTATTGTAATCTGACTGTGATTTCTAGTCAATTCAGGTGATGAAAAAATTTCTTTAGTTGGGATAGAAACCCCAGGATAAACTACAGCGTATTCTTGAATAGGCAAATCAATTGGAGTGATTATCTCCCCAATACCCTCAACAAAGGCGTTATTCCCTTGAATGAAAAAAGGCACATCCGCTCCCAACTGAATGCCTAAATCCATTAAATCCCTCTTTGAAAGGTTTAAATTCCACAGTTGATTCAGACCAAGTAGAGTGCTTGCAGCATCTGATGAGCCTCCTCCTAAGCCTGCACCCATGGGGATATTCTTTTCTAAAGAGATATCCACCCCTTGAGAAACTCCACACGTCTTTTGTAGTAAAACAGCAGCTTTTACTACTAAGTCGTCTTTAGGGGGAACATTAGCCAAGGGATTGATTCGATGAATTTGAGCATCTTCACGAGTATTTAATAATACTTTGTCTGATAAATCAATTAGTTGGAAAACACTCTGCAATAGATGGTAACCATCGGGACGTTGTCCAACGATGTGTAAAAAAAGGTTGATTTTTGCTGGTGCAAGAATACTTAATTGATTACTCATTGATAAGGTTAAAAATTAAACGAACATCAATCTCTGTCCCTCTATCTGATCGATTCATGTGTAATTTTTGTAATTTATTGTCATTTGTCCAAGTATATTTTAAGGTCCAATTGTCTTGAATAATTTCTTCAACTTGTCCCGCTACATTTCTCTTTAAAGTACCTTGGCTGCCTGCTCTTGGAAAACCTGATAGCCACTCTGTTAAACCTCTAGCTGGAAGAGGTAAACCTAAAGTCTGAGCCATTAGTTGATCAGCATCGATAGCGGTTACGATCTTACCATTTTGTTCTAAAGAAGCGCTTCCAGGTTTAATTTGAATTTTCGCGATAGAAGATCCAATTGGTGATCTAATCTCTAAATCATCAACAAAATCAACATGATTTAGAGTAAAAGCACCGCTTCCACCATCCTGCGATTTAGCATCATTAATTTTTACTGAAAACCGACCATCCCATTTTCTACTTTTTGTATTATCAAAAACCTCAGGGCTTGACCAGGTTGGACGAAGTCGGCGTAATGTCTCTTTAAGAGTTGGATTATTAGCATTAATTGTTTCAGCTTTGCGCCAAACAATATCAGCCTCAGCTTCTTTGCCTGCCTTAAAGAGGGCCTCACCAAGATGGGCACCCACTTCGGCCTCGGATAGTTGGTTAAAAGACGCCTGAAGATATTTAACAGCTAGGTCGTTATCGCCTAATCGGTAATTAACCCATCCTAAACTATCTAAAATAAACGGGTTGTTAGGGGTTAATTGATTCGCCTTACTAATTAAGTATAAAGCTTCAGTAAGTCGAATATTACGATCTGCGAAAGCATATCCAAGAGCATTTAGGGCATTTGCATCATCAGGGTTGTTTTTCAACAATGACTGCAAGGCATCTTCCATCTTTTCTAAGTTGCCAGCTTTTTCTTGACCTAAAGCGTATAAAAACAAGATTTCACTGTTTTTTGTAAGTGGTTTTAAATCACCAACAATTTTTGCAAATGCCAGTAATGCCTCGTCTTGGTTATCTGCTTTGTTAAAAAGAGGTAAAACTTGTTTTAAAAACTCATCTCGTTTCTTTACAGACTCATATCTTAAAAATTTAATGGTAGGTTCTACTGAATCACTCCAATACTGGTTGATAAACAATAGAGTCAGATAGACTTCTCTGGACGTGTTATCTGTTGGAGGCGTTAGTTCATCCCAAAGTTTTGCAGCATCAAGCGATGATTTAGGGGATTTTGCCATTAGGGCAATTTCCATAGCTCGCTGAGCAATTCTTGGATCTTTCGTTGATCTTGCTAAATTAAATAGAGTTTGGTAAGCGGCTGCGACTTCACCACGCTGTAAAGCTATTTCCGATGTTAAAAATAAATAGATATTTTCTATGTATTTTTCACTAATCTCTTCAGATTGAGCAGATTGTGCAAAAATGTTAGCACTGAGCAGGGTGGTAAAAAGTACAAATAGCGAGTTAAAAGCTATTTTACGTAAAGAGGATAAATTATATTTTGCCATTTGCTTATTCTATATAACATTCAATATTATTTCTAAAAATGCCAGAATTACCAGAAGTTGAAGTTACCAAACAGGGTATTGCGCCAGTTATTGAGGGAAAAACCATTACAGATGTCGTCATATACGACGGAAGATTGCGATGGCCAGTACCCATTCATTTAAAAAATATTTTATATGATCAAAAGGTGCGCCTTCTCAGGCGCAGAGGAAAGTATATTTTATTTGAATTTGATCATGGCACGATGATTATTCATTTGGGAATGACAGGTGTACTGAGAATTCAAGAAATGACCGAGCCTGCCCGCAAACATGATCGCGTCGAGTTTCGATTTGGGAAAAAAGTTTTAAGATTACATGACCCAAGAAAATTTGGATCGATTCATTGGCATCCACTTTCAGAAACACCCGTTGATGAAATCCCAATGTTAAAGAGACTAGGTGTTGAGCCCTTTGGACCTTCCTTTGAAGGGGCATTAGGGGCTGAGTTACTATTTAAAAAATCAAGGTCAAGAACCGTATCAGTTAAAGAATTCTTATTAGCGGGGCAATGCGTTGTCGGAGTGGGTAATATTTATTGCTCAGAAAGCTTATTTACTGCAGGAATCAATCCAAAAACGCCCGCAGGAAAAGTGAGTTACAAGAGATATGAATTGTTAGCAGAGTCAATTCGAGTAACCCTAGAAAAAGCGATTCAGGCAGGGGGAAGCAGTTTAAAAGATTTCGTAAATAGCCAAGGAGAGCCAGGTCATTTTATGGTTCAAACCAAGGTTTATGACCGCACAGGGGAGCCATGCTATCAATGCCAGAGCTTAATTAAACAAATTAAACAAGGTCAGCGATCTACTTTTTATTGTTCAAACTGTCAAAAATGAAGGACTTTGCAAAAAAACTCATTGATTGGCATCAACATTATGGACGTAAAGGATTGCCCTGGCAGGGAGTAAGGGATCCCTATAAAGTTTGGTTGTCAGAAATTATGTTGCAACAAACACAGGTTGTTACAGTCATAGATCGATATCAAACTTTTTTAGAGAAGTTTCCGAATGTACAAGCCTTGGCTCAGGCACCGTTGGATGAAGTAATGGCATTGTGGGCTGGCCTTGGATACTATACAAGAGCTAGGAACCTACATGCCTGTGCAAAAATTATTGTGGCTCAATATGCAGGCCAATTTCCAAAGTTACCCGAACAGTTAAATGAACTTCCAGGAATCGGTAAGTCAACGGCTAGAGCCATTACCGCCTTTTGTTTTAATTACCCCGCAAGTATTTTAGATGCAAACGTTCAACGTTTAATTGCAAGGACACATGGTATCCAAGGCTCTTTAAAGAGTCGTGTTGAGAATCAAAAACTATGGGATTTAGCAGATCAATTATTACCAAAAGATGCTCAATCAATGCCTACCTATACCCAAGCTTTGATGGATTTTGGTGCAACGGTATGTAAGCCTACTTCGCCTTCATGCCATAACAAATTATCTCCGAGTTGTATTTATTTAGCGGATTGTTTGGCATTTAAAGACCAAGTTGTAATGCAAATCCCATTAAAGATAAAAAAAGTCCCATCAAAAATAGTAGTTAGTGAGATGCTCTTGATGATTGATCATTCGGAAATTCTCTTAGAAAAAAGACCTCTTTCAGGTATTTGGGGAGGATTATGGACTTTACCTGAAACACAATGGGTAGAAATAAAGAGTGAGGAAGAAGTGTCTCAAGTTGAGTTTCAGATTGAGAAGTTCCAGCCTTTAATCAGTTTAGTTAACCCCTCTAAATACCGGCAAGGGAAAATCTTAGCTCCACTGAAGCATGTCTTTACCCATAGAACCTTATATTTTTCTACACGGATAGTGAAAGTTTTAAAAAGTGAAGTTAAATGTAATGATTCGTGTCAATGGATCAAACTGTCCGATTTACCTAACTTCGGCTTACCCACACCAGTAAAAAAATTACTGGAAGATTTCCAACTCCTAAAGCGAGTTTAGGGAAGCATTAACAATGTCACGATGACGTTTCAATGATGACAAATGAGCAAACTCAAGATTTTTTTTAAACGAATCAAATAGCTTATTGATTAATGCCACAGATCGATGTTGGCCACCAGTACATCCAACTGCAACTGTAAGATAACTTCTCCCATCTTTCTGATATTTAGGTAACCAAGATTTCACAAAGGCATCGATATCTTCAAACATCTTATTAAAGTCTTCTGAAAGCATTAGAAAATCAACAACAGCTTGATCATTTCCAGTTAAATGTTTTAGAGTTGTTTCATAGTAGGGGTTTGGAATACATCTAGCATCAAATACAATATCGGCATCGTGGGGCACACCGTTTTTAAACCCAAAGGATTCAAATAAGACCGTAATGGCAGATTTTTTTTCAAGAACTAGCTCTAAAAGCCAACTTCGCAAGGTGTTTGAAGAAATATTACTTGTATCAATTTGGTGGGCATGTTCGCTGACACCGGCCATTAAAGAACGCTCTTGTTCTATAGCATCTTCTAAAGATTGAACGGAGTGATTCAATTGATTTAAGCTTAGTGGGTGTCGTCTTCTTGTTTCAGAAAAGCGTTTTACTAGGGCCTCGGTAGACGCATTGAGGAAAATTGTATGTATCTCATGTTGCCCTTTTGCGCGCTCAATCAAGCCTGGCAAATTTTGAATACTCAACCCACGCCGAGCGTCAATTGCAATCGCAATCTTATAGTTTTTATCTGGAGCTAATTGATCAATTAAGGTAGTCAATAAATTAATGGGTAAATTATCTACACATTCATAACCAGCATCTTCTAATGCGTGCAAGGCTACAGATTTACCTGATCCAGAAATTCCAGTGATAATAAAAATACTCATATCAATTATTGTTATCGGAATGAATTAATTTTTGCTGCCTACTGATAAAGTCCTCAAGGGTATTAATTCCCCTAAGCTGAAGAATCGTATTGCGAACTGCCGCCTCAACTAAAACCGCCAAGTTACGACCTTCAGCAACTTGAATTTTTACAGTTCGAATGCCTGAGCCTAAAATTTCAGTGTATTGACTTTCTAGAGGGAGTCTTTCAAAAGTCTGGTCGGTTCTTTTGACGAGTTGGACAATTAATCTTAACTTTAGTTTGCGCCTTACTGCCGTTTCACCAAAAATAGTTTTAATATCCAGTAAGCCTAGTCCACGAACTTCTAATAAATCTCTAAGTATGATTGGACAACGCCCTTCAATGTAGTCAGGGCCTAACCTTGAAAAGTCAACAGCGTCATCTGCTACAAGACCATGACCCCTAGAAATGAGTTCAAGTCCAAGTTCACTTTTGCCAAGACCAGATTCCCCAGTGATGAGAACACCTAGCCCTAAAATATCCATAAAGACACCGTGCATAGTGATACTTGGCGCACCAATCTTCGTTAGATATAAACGTAGATGATCAATCACCTCGGCAGCAGGCAGGTGCGTCTCAAAAAGCGGCGTAGAAGATCGTTGGCAATGAAGCTTCAAGTAATCTGAGGCAATTTGATTATCAGCAATGATGATACAAGGTGGATGCATTGCAATAAGGTCAACCAATTGATGACGCAATTGTGCTTTTTGTAACCGATCAAGATAAGTAATCTCTGGCTCACCACAAACTTGAAGACGCCGTGGATGGATGAGATTTAAGTGACCCACTAAGTCAGATGCTGATGACGCCTGTGCAACAACTTGCTCATCGAAACAGCGATCTGCACCTTCTTGTCCCGTGATCCAGTGAAGTTTTAAATCATCAAAATTCTCATCAAAAATGTGTTGAGCACTGATCCCGATGAGCGACAGTTGCTGAATCATTATGAATCTTCCTAATTTGTCAATGAGTGAAGGATTTCAATTGGTAATTGACCCTGCCTGAGGGTTTCACGCTTATTTTTATCTGCAAGAGTTTGAGCAATTTCTGAAAGTAGTTCAAGGTGAAGTTGAGTAGCGACTTCAGGAACTAATAAGAAAATAGAAATATCAACGGGTTCACTATCTGCACTGCCATAGTCGATACCTGCCTGTAGTCGGTAAAAACTAATCAGTGGATCTTTTAAACCTTTTACACGACCATGAGGTATCGCCACGCCTAAACCTAGAGCAGTTGATCCTAGCTTTTCACGATCCTGTAAACAGTTATAAATGAGTTTCTCATCTAACTGGGATTGAGCTGAAAAATTGGAACTCGCTAAACGAAACAAAGTGTTAATGTCAGGTACTTCGACATCTAGATAAATATGTTTTTCAAATAAGATTTTAGCGAGTTCACTCATGCTTCTATTATAAGGTTTAATCAGTCCATGCTTGCCGAAATATGCTTGGCACTAACAGGGTGATGATGATTTTTAGTAATTTCTTTTAATTTTAAAATTTGTTTATCTAATTTATCAATCGTCAAATCAATCGCTTTGTATAAATCTGCATGATGAGACTGTGCGAATAGATCTTTTCCTAAGGCATGTATATTTATTTCGCAGGTTTGACGAAGTTCTTTTTCATGTGCTTTTTCAACAATGAACGTGGCACTTACTTGAATTATTTGATCGAAATGCTTTTTAATAACTGACAACTTTTCAGTTAAATGCTCTTTTAATGCTGGAGTAACTTCAACATGACTACTGTTAATGATAACTTTCATAGACTCTCCACAAACGTTGTTGTTGAAAAAAACTAATTCAGATTTGTCTTCAATTTAGTTTACTACGCATTTAGATTAGCAGTCTTTTATTGGCTTGCCAAGTGTTCACAACAGTACATTGGATTTACATTTTGAAATTTTCACCAAGGTAGACTCGACGCACGCTTTCGTTTTCAATAATTTCACTTGGTAAGCCTTGGGCAAGGACGACGCCATCACTAATGATATAGGCGTGATCACAAATACCTAAGGTTTCGCGAACATTGTGGTCAGTAATTAATACACCAATATTGCGCTCTTTTAAGAATTTGATAATACGTTGAATTTCTCCAACAGCAATTGGATCTACACCTGCAAATGGCTCATCTAAAAGGATGAATTTAGGATTCGTTGCAAGTGCTCTGGCAATTTCAACCCGCCTTCTCTCGCCACCTGATAAGGATAGGGCTGGATTTTCTCGTAAATGACTAATTTGTAATTCTTCCAAAAGTTCATTCAGCCTTGCATTCATGGCACTGCGATTCATCTTCTTGCCATTAGCGTCTTCTTGGAGTTCTAATACCGCCTGAATATTTTCTCGGACAGATAATTTTCTAAAAATCGAAGCCTCTTGTGGCAGATAAGAAAGACCCATAAACGATCTTTCATGAATCGGTAATTTACTAATTAGTTTTCCATCGAGAGTAATCGTTCCTTCATCAGCAGGTACCAGGCCAACAATCATGTAAAAAGAAGTTGTTTTACCGGCGCCATTTGGCCCTAAAAGTCCAACAATTTCTCCTGTTTTGACTTCTATACTTACGTCTCGTACGACAGTTCTTTTGCCGTACTTTTTTTGTAATCCCTTAGCAATAAGGGCTGACTGAGGAGGGCTATTGGCTGACATGGTTTGGCTTTAGATCAATTAGTTTAGGAGACTCTTTGTACTTCGGAGAGAGAAATGACTTTGCAAAGTTTTTATCACCTTTGCTAATTGCCTGGTATTTTTCTGTAAATAAATTGTATTGTATTTGATCGGCGTTTAACTTATCTCGCCATTGTTTTCCGGAGCTTCTGACGGTAAAAGCTTGGCCAGTAATGATTAAACTGTCATTCTTTTCCTCATATAAAATCAGCTCACCTTCACCAAAGATAAACTCTATCGTCGTACTATCAAGTTGTTGAGTAAACTCTGCTAGCTGTGATGCATCACCAATTACAGATATTTTTTGAAATCCATCAGGATCTACTACGACCACTGCTTTAGTACCTTTTACTAAAATACTTCCGCGCGAAACTACTACGTGACCTGTTAAAAAATACTCTTGATTTACATCATTAAAATCCACCTTATCAGCAGTAAAGTTGGTTGGTTTACTTTGGTCTGACTGCAAAGCGAATGAATTCTGTAGGAGAGTGAGTCCTAAAAATAAGCATGTTATCCAACGATAAATAACTTGGTGAGCAACTTTCAATCAATTACCTTTTCAAAGTATTACTTGGTTCAATACTCCCACGTACGTCACCGTACATCTGAATCGATTGGCTAACATTGTCATAATCAGCACCTTTGTTAGCAGTAACAATCGAGTCCCCCCGTTGAATTTTTACAGGTAAGCGAGTGGTCAATCGATCATCATTAACAAATACTTCTAAATAGTCGGTATTTAATTTAAAGAAAGGATTAATGAGTAAACCTGTTGTATTGAATTGACTCGGCCTACTCACCAAAACATTTTTAAAAAGTTCCACAATATCTAAGTTACCACTTACATGTGCGGTTTCGGAACGAACAGTGGTAGGCTGTGCATTCTTCGCAAAAAGCCTTAATTGAGGCTTAAGAACATCAATCGAAGCATCATCTTCATAGTGCCTAAACTCATGACCTATTAATCGATATTTAGTTGAACCATCAAGATTTAATACTGTTAATTTAGCATCGGTAAAAACATAATCTGGTTTATGTTCTTTACTTTTGGCAACAGTTGGTAATTCGGGTTGAATATTTTTCTTTAGGTACCAAAAAGATAACAAAGTAATACCACCCAATATTAAAAGAGGTATCAACCGAAAAATAAATCCGGTAATCGTGTCTTTGATGTTAGTTAAATAAAATACTTTATTCATCGAAATGATTGCTTGAGTAAAACATCGTATTTATCTTGTGCTTTTAATATCAAATCACATACTTCACGAACCGCGCCGTTACCACCAGATTCACTCGTTACATATCTGGCAACTTTAAGGACCTCAAAATGAGCTTGAGCGGGGGCTACAGGTAGCCCAACTTTGGCTAAAACAGATAAATCAGGCCAGTCATCGCCCATTGCAGCGCAGGCGCTGTAAGGTAGTTCTAATTTCTCCCGCAATGATTCAAAGACCACTAATTTATCTTTTACACCCAAAAAGACATGTTCAATGCCTAGAGCACTTGCCCTAGCTTTCACCATTTCAGAATCTCTCCCTGAAATGATTGCACACTGGATACCGTTTTCAACCAACAGCTTAATACCATGACCATCTAGGCTATTAAAAACTTTAATATGTTCAAAGCCATCTGGACTAATAAAAAGTGATCCATCAGTTAATACCCCATCTACATCCAATACCAAAAGTTGGATGGTTTGTGCCCTTTCGAGAGCCTGAGGGAAATTTGCTATTTGGTTGGTAAGGTACATTTTGCTCAAAATAGAGTCGCCTAAAGAATTTTGTTAGAAAGCAAATCGTGCATGTTTAATGCACCGACTAATTTATTTTGTTGGTCTACAACGATCAATTGGTTAATCCTATGACGTTCCATGATTTCTAAAGCCTCTGCGGCTAACATATCTTGGGAAACCGTTTTCGGATTCAAGGTAATCACGTCTGACACTGTAACGGCTTCGAGTTGTAGGGTTTTTTCTAATAACCTGCGTAAGTCACCGTCAGTAAATACGCCTAATACCTCTTGATTATCATTCGTAATCACAGTCATCCCCAATCTCTTTTTAGACATTTCTAATAAAAGATCTTTAAAAGAGTCATGCATTGTATTCATAGGCACTTCTTCACCGGAATGCATAATATCTCGCACTAAGGTAAGTAGTCTTCTACCTAAACTGCCACCAGGATGCGACATTGCAAAATCACTGGCCTGGAAATTTCTTGCATCTAATAAAACAACTGCTAGGGCATCACCCATTGCTAAAGTTGCAGTGGTACTAGTAGTTGGCGCCAGATTGAGTGGGCAAGCTTCTTTTTGAATAGCCACATTAAGATGAACATCTGCAAACTTGGCTAGGGAAGACTCAGGTTTTCCGGTCATCGCAATCAGTTTAGCGCCCATTCTCTTGATTAACGGCACGATGGTCATGAGTTCTGCAGCTTCGCCGGAATAGGAAAGGGCTAGGAAAACATCTTCGGACTGAACCATTCCCAGGTCACCATGACTTGCTTCAGCCGGATGAACAAAAAAAGCAGGCGAACCGGTTGAAGCAAAAGTGGCTGCAATTTTTCTTGCTATATGTCCTGATTTGCCAATTCCAGAAACAACAATCCTACCCTTACAGTGGAGTAACAGATTGACTGCTGCTAAAAAAGATTGGCAATACTCAGGGTCTTCAAATCGTTCTTTGAGTAGTTGTATACCCTGAGATTCAGTTTCAAGGGTATTCTTAGCCAAATCAGTGAAATGTTCACTTTGTTCGAATATCATAATGTTAAGTATATGCCTTCTATTTTGCAAACCACTCTCATATTATTAGCATCCGCTCTTGCGGGGGTGTTAATAATACGCGCTAGTAAATTACCTCCTATTTTAGGTTATTTATTAGCCGGGCTCGTGATTGGTCCAAATGCAACTGCTCTTGCAGCTGATAGCAACATGTTAAAGAACTTTGCTGAGTTTGGCGTTGTTTTTTTGATGTTCTCGATTGGTTTAGAGTTTAATTTAAGCAAACTCAAGTCGATGAAGAAAATTGTTTTTGGCTTTGGTGCAAGTCAAGTATTTCTCACAATGCTACTGACGATACCCGCTGGATATTTTCTAAGATTTGTACTCCCCATAAGCCTTCCGTGGCATGTGTTATTAGCTTTAGGCGGTGCTTTGGCTATGTCGTCAACAGCAATTGTTGTCAAAGGTTTGGCAGAAAAGTTTGAATTAGACACCCCCCACGGCAAAAACGTGATTGGGGTCTTAATTTTTCAAGATTTGGTGGTTATTTTCTTATTGATCTTAATACCTTCATTAAATAAGAATTCTGGTGATATGGCTCTGGCTCTATCTGTCGCCAGTTTAAAAATTAGCATTGCTTTAATTTTGATTTTAGTGGTTGGCAAAACGGTATTTAGTTCTTGGTTCAAGCTCGTGGCTAATATGCGATCTCGTGAACTCTTCATGCTCAATGTGTTGTTAGTAGTTATGGGGTTTTCTGCCCTTACTGAGTATTTGGGTTTATCGATGGCTCTAGGGGCCTTTATGGCCGGGATATTAATTGCTGAAACGCCTTACCGATTTCAGGTTGAAGAAGGCATCGAGTCCTTTAGAGATATTTTATTGGGCTTATTTTTTATCTCGATTGGTATGTTGGTGGACTTCCATGTTGTTTTCAATAACTTCTACTTGGTCGTTTTTTTATTTTTAGGCGCTTTAATCTTGAAATTCATTATTATTGCGGGTTTAGCAAAACGTTTTGGAGCTAGTGCTGGTGAGGCAATAAGGACCGGTATTTGTCTGACACAAGCTGGAGAGTTTGGTTTTGTTTTAATTCAGCAAATTGATCAATTAGACTGGATTGATCAGAGAGTTTCTCAGTCAGTCATTGCAGCAATGCTGTTATCGATGATGTTAGCCCCCATCTTGATACAATACAGCGACAAAATCACCTTAAGATTTGTCAAAAATGAATGGTTTAACCAATCTTTAAATCTTACAAAAATTGCCTCTCAAAGCTTAAAAAACTCTGATCATGTGATTATTTGCGGCTTTGGTATTTCAGGTCAGCAACTCGCCACAATTCTTGAACAAGAGCAAATTAAATACATTGCTCTTGATGAAGATCCAGACCGTGTGAATGATGCAAGTCAGGCTGGTAAATCGGTAGTGTACGGCACTTCACAAAGCAAAAATCACTTAATTGCTGCTGGTATTGTCCGTGCAAAAGCAGTTGTTATTACTTTTCAAAATATTAATGAATCAATGAAGGTGATTCAGCAGGTGGAATTACTTCACCCAGGTATTCCAATCATTGTGCGTGCAACAGATGAAAGGGATGTAGAAAAATTGGAGTTGGTAGGTGCTACTCAGGTGATCCCTGAAAAAACTGAAGGTGGTTTGATGCTCTCCGCACAGGTCTTGACGGTGGTTGGCGTTCCGATTAAGCGAGTCCTTAGGCGGGTTACGCAGGCGAGAGAAAACAGGTATGGAGCCCTGAAAGGTTTTTTCCCAAGCTTTGAAAATGATGATAGCGAATCCAGCAATTCTCCGCGCTTGCACTCAGTCAAATTAAAAGAAAATACCCAGGCTATTGGGAGAGATGTGGATTGGTTACATGATGAATCGGGAGCTAATTTACACTCAATTCGACGGAAAATCACAGGTTCACATTCGAATTATAAAAATATCACTCTTGATGAAAAGATTACTTTTCAAGAAGAGGATATCCTTACTTTGCTTGGTACACCTGATTGTTTAGAAAAAGCTGAAAAAAGGCTAAACAAAATCAGGATTTGAAATTTCACTAATCTGCTTTAAGAAGTGGCTTTAAGTATTTTCCGGTAAAACTTTTTGTCGATTTGGCAATTTTCTCTGGACTACCTTCAGCAATAATTAAACCACCACCTGCTCCACCTTCCGGGCCCATATCGATGATCCAGTCTGCGGTCTTAATAACATCCAAGTTATGTTCGATAATTAAAATCGTATTGCCTTGTTTGCGTAAAGATTGAATGACTTCAAGCAAAAGTTTGATATCTTGAAAATGAAGTCCAGTAGTCGGTTCATCCAAAATATAAAGGGTTCTTCCCGTATCTCTTTTTGAGAGTTCGAGGGAAAGTTTTACACGTTGCGCTTCACCGCCTGATAGAGTCGTTGCACTTTGCCCTAGTCTGACATAGCCCAAACCAACATCTAGTAAAGTTTTTAATTTTCTACGTACAATCGGCACCGCTTCAAAAAACTCATGAGCCTGTTCGATGGTCATATGCAAAACTTCGTGAATATTTTTACCTTTATAACGGATATCTAGAGTTTCGCGGTTATATCGTTTGCCATGACAAACATCGCAAGGGACATAAACATCCGGTAGAAAATGCATTTCTACTTTAATTACCCCGTCACCTTCACAGGTTTCACAGCGTCCACCCTTGACGTTAAAAGAGAATCTACCTGTTTCATAACCACGCTCTCTGGCTGCAGGAACGCCAGCAAACAACTCTCTGATGGGCGTAAATAAACCAGTGTAAGTGGCTGGATTAGATCGAGGTGTGCGACCAATTGGAGACTGGTCAACGCTAATAATTTTGTCAAAATGCTCCAAGCCGTCAATTGATTTATAGGGTTCTGGTTCTGCATGTGAACCGTATAAATGCTGGGCAACAACATGATGTAAGGTGTCATTAATTAAAGTGGACTTTCCTGAACCTGAAACGCCAGTGATACACGTTAATAATCCAACAGGAATTTTTGCCGTTACATTTTGTAAATTATTCCCAGTCGCTCCTTCAATCGTAATCCAACGATCGTTAGGCTTGAGACGCACTTTGGGAACTTCAATTCTTTTTTTACCCGATAAATACTGACCAGTTAATGATTCTGGATTTGCTTCAATCTCAGCCGGTGTACCTTGGGCAATGACTCGCCCACCATGAACCCCAGCCCCAGGTCCAATATCAATGACATGGTCAGAGGCGCGGATCATATCTTCATCATGCTCTACGACTAAAACTGAGTTACCCAAATCACGCAAATAGACTAATGTCTGAATTAAACGATCGTTATCACGTTGGTGTAGTCCAATCGAGGGCTCATCTAAAACGTACATGACACCTGTTAAGCCTGAACCAATTTGCGATGCCAGTCGAATCCGTTGGGCCTCACCACCTGATAAAGTATCCGCACTTCTATCTAAAGATAAATAATCCAAACCTACATCATTCAAAAACTTCAACCTTGAAGAAATTTCTTTCACAATTCGGTCCGCAATTTCCCTTTTTGCACCCTTCAGATTAAGATCTGAGAAATATTGATAAGCAGCTTTGAGAGGGAGGTTACTCACTTCAAAAATGGCCCGACTACTTGAGCCTTCTCCTACTTTTACAAAACGCGCTTCTTTACGCAGTCGACTACCCGCGCAATCTGGACAGACCTTTACATTCTGATATTTAGCTAACTCTTCTCTCACCGCAGACGAATCTGTTTCACGATAACGTCGCTCGAAGTTAGCAATGATTCCTTCGAAAGTATGTGGTTTGATGACTGGAACACCTTTTTCATTAAGGTATTCAAATGCAACTTTATGCGTTCCAGAACCAAATAAAATCAAGTTTTGAACTTTTTCATTGAGTAACTCAAATGGGACGTCTAAATCAAACTTAGCAAAATCAGCTAAATTTTGGAGTAATCGAAAATAAAATTGATTTCGACGATCCCAACCCTTTATAGCTCCTGATGCTAGCGATAACTCTGGATGCATCACGATACGCTTAGGATCAAAGAATGAAGTATGACCTAAACCATCACAGCTAGGACACGCACCCATCGGATTATTAAAGGAGAATAATCTAGGCTCTAATTCTTGTAGGGCAAATGAGCAAATAGGGCAGGCAAATTTATTAGAAAATAAAATCTCGCCACCATTTTCCATATCTACTACGAGTGCTCGTCCGTCAGCTAGACGAAGTGCTGTTTCTAGTGACTCGGCAAGACGCTGCTTAATGTCTTCTTTTACTTTAATACGGTCGATCACTACTTCAATAGAATGCTTATCTGTTTTCTTTAATTCTGGTAGGTTATCGACTTCATAGACTTTAGCTTTCGCCGTATTCGTTGTACCGCCACCAGAGCGAATCCGAAAACGTACAAATCCTTGCGCCTGCAAGTCCTCAAATAAGTCCTCAAACTCTCCCTTACGATTGGAGACAATCGGCGCCATAATCATGAGCTTTGTATCTTCCGGCATTGCTAATATATGGTCAACCATCTGAGAAACACTCTGTGCTTCTAGAGGTAATTCATGCTCAGGACAATGGGGCGTGCCTGCACGTGCGAAGAGTAAACGTAAATAGTCATGAATTTCTGTAACGGTTCCGACCGTAGACCTTGGATTGTGGCTCGTGGCTTTCTGTTCAATAGAAATAGCTGGTGATAGACCCTCAATAGAATCAACATCAGGCTTATCCATTAATTGCAAAAACTGTCTTGCATAGGCTGATAATGATTCAACATAGCGACGTTGACCTTCCGCATAAAGCGTGTCAAACGCTAGTGAACTTTTACCGGATCCCGAAAGCCCAGTTAGTACGACTAATTTATCTCGTGGAATGTCGAGATTAATGTTTTTAAGGTTGTGGGTTCGAGCGCCACGGATTTTAATTTCTTCGTTCATAATATATTCGCTTACACTAAGCCTAACCCATTAATATAGCCTTAATTTATGAATCCGTCAGAACTTAGATCATCTATTGCTCTAGCTTGCGTCTTTGCCCTCAGAATGCTAGGGTTATTTTTGATCATCCCTATTTTTAGTTTGCATGCTAAAAACCTGCCGCATGGCGATAATGCCACCCTAGTAGGGCTTACCATTGGGGTTTATGCAATGGTACAGGCCTTTTTTCATATTCCTTTAGGCATTTTGTCCGATCGTTATGGTCGTAAAGTCATTGTTGCTTTTGGACTCAGTTTATTTATTATTGGGGCTTTAGTTGCGGCTAGCCATGACGACCTGTATTGGATTTTGGCAGGAAGAGCAATTCAAGGAGCTGGGGCTATATCAGCAGCGATTTCCGCATGGGTTGCTGATGCCACTAGGGAAGAAATTCGCACGCGTGCAATGGCGATTATTGGGGTAAGCATTGCATTGAGTTTTGCCTTATCGGTGATTATTGCCACCCCGTTATATGACTTACTTGGAATGTCTGGAATATTTTTGATGATGGCAGGCCTTGGTTCGGTTGCTCTCATAGTCACAGTCCAATTCGTACCTAGTGCACCTATTTTTAGGGCACCTCAGCCAGAAGGCACTAAAACGAACGGGGATCGTTTTTTAAAAGTATTAAAAAATCCACAATTACTGAAGTTAAATATTGGAGTTTTACTACTACATGCTTCTCAGGTCGCAATTTTCATTGCTATTCCAAGACTGATGCTCGCCGACGGCCTTGAATTACATGACCATTGGAAAATGTACATCATCGTTTTAATCCTCTCTTTAGTAGTGATGGCACCGATGTTGATGAGGGCAGAGAAAAAACAACAGTTATCTTTGTTGCTAAAGGCTGGAGCGTTCTTTATTGTCTTCGCACAACTGATTTTTGCTGGTGTTATTGAAGTCAACAACCTCAATCTGTATGTTTTAGGGTTCGGTCTCACTATCTTTTTTACAGGCTTTAATATTTTAGAATCTTTAATTCCCTCACTCATTTCCGTCATCGCTGGGGATAATCGCGGTGCTGGACTAGGTATTTACAACACCTCTATGTCGATTGGCTTATTTTTAGGTGGAATTATGGGAAGTTGGATATTCGGCAACCTTGGCTTACAAGCAGTATTTATTATTGGCTTGGGATTAATGCTGGCTTGGTGGTTGTTAATTTTCAATATGACTGGATTAGTTAGAAAAGCAAAAGCCACTTAACTATGTGGGTAATTTGTGCTTGATTGGTTTAGACTAATTGCTAAAATGAAAGTAATCGCATGCACTTTTAATGCAAAAGCGAACGTTGAGAAGTTCTAAATAAATTTTGGAGGTTGTAATGGCATCGGTAAATAAAGTAATTATTGTTGGAAACCTAGGAAAAGATCCTGAAACACGTTATCTACCGAGTGGTGATGCCGTTACTAACATTACAGTAGCAACTACTGATAAGTACAAAGATAAAGCTACTAATGAAATGAAAGAGCAAACTGAGTGGCACCGGATCACTTTTTTTGGAAAACTGGCTGAAATTGTGGCTCAATACCAGAAAAAAGGGTCTGCCATTTATGTGGAAGGAAAACTTCGCACGCGTAAATGGACCGATAGTGCCGGCGTAGAAAAGTACTCTACGGACATTATTGCCGACTCCATGCAGATGTTAGGTGGCAAATCAGAAATGGGTGCCTCAACCTCTAATAGTTACAAAGAACGTAATGATGCGCCGATGAATCTACCATCCAGTGCACCAAGTGCATCCTTGGGCGGTGCCATGGATGATGATATTCCTTTCTGAGATAAGAAACTTATACCGAAACACCAAAACCACTTCCTCAAGAAGTGGTTTTTTTATGATAAATTCAATTTAAATCATTTAAAACTATGGAGACACAATGCCTATTATTAAAAATAAACTAGCGATCGCTTCTTTTTCACTAGCCTTTGCTTCATTAACGGTTCTAGCCCAATCATCCGTTACTCCAAAATTACCCCCAATGAATGTCGTAGATATTGGATCTTTTCATGTTGGCGGTCGTTTTGCTGAAGTGAGTGGTAAAGAAGTCAAAGATGTGGTCTTTACACCGGGCGGTGCACCTGCCCGGATTGATCCGAATGGAAAGTATTTAGTGGAGTCCATGTATGTCCAATATTTCACACCTAAACCCTTAAAAGCTAAATTGCCAATTTTGTTATGGCATGGTGGTGGCTTAACGGGCGTGACCTACGAGTCAACGCCGGACGGTCGCGAAGGTTGGCAACAGTACTTTATACGTAATGGTTGGAAAACCTATGTCTCCGATGCGGTAGAGCGCGGCCGCTCAGGTTTTGCATCGCCAGATATTTGGCCAGCGTCACCTCAATACCTGACAATTGACAATCCATGGAGCAGATTTCGCATCGGGACAGGTACTTGGAATGATGATCCAGCACAAAGAAACCAATATCCTGGCAGTCAGTTTCCAGCGGAGGGATATTTGAATTTCATGAAACAAGTAGTACCACGTTGGACTACAACCGATGAAGCAATTATCAAAGCATATACCGACCTTGTAGATAAAGTATGCCCCTGCGTTGTCTTAGTCCATAGTCAAGGTGGTCAGTTTGGTCAAAAAGTAGCACAAGCTAGACCTGATAAAGTGAAGGCACTAGTACTCGTTGAACCAGCGGGACTAGGTGATCCAGATCCCCAAAAAGCAGCTGCCTTAAATGGTATGCCGATATTGACGGTCTACGGGGATTATATAGATCAAGATTCTCGATGGCCATCTATGCGTAAGGGACAGCTAGCTCTTAACGAAAAATACATTGCTGCAGGCGCCAAAATGGATGTAATCAACTTACCGGAAATAGGAATTAAGGGTAATTCTCACATGATGATGATGGACCGTAACAACATGCAAGTTGCCCAAGTAATCAATGATTGGTTGAAGAAAAAAGGTTTTACACAATAATTTTGGATTCATTTAATAGGGAAAGTCCTTAGTTTATTTTGATTTTCAAAAGTCGAAAATCAGAGCAAACTAAGGTGACCTTTAAAAATAATTTAATGAACTAGGAGTTAAACGATGAATAAAATGAAACTAAAAGTATTAGTAATGCTGTTTGTTGGCTTTCAAGCCATTTTGGGTGTGGCGCAACCAGTTCCAGATCCAGCAGATGAAGTTCCTGATGTAATGCCAAATGACTTTGCGCTTGGCACTCCAATCACTCTTGATCGCGCTGAAGCAGCAATCAATGCTGCAATTGCTGAGTCTAAAAAGCGTAATTGGAAAATGAACGTTGCAGTGGTAGATGTGAATGGTGATTTAATTTCTTTTAAGAGAATGGACAATGCACAATTAGCGTCGATTTCTATTGCTGAGCACAAGGCTCGGGCATCAGCACGTTTTCGTCGTGAAACAAAGCTGTTTGAAAAGGGAATTAATATTGGCAAGAATAACAATATCATCACGTTAGATGGTGTGATTGCTTCTAGGGGTGGTATTCCAATCATTGAAAATGGCAAGATTATCGGTGCAATCGGCTGTTCTGGTGGAACTGGCTCTCAAGA
>CAISYI010000229.1 GCA_903889595.1 uncultured beta proteobacterium | reverse complement strand
TATCTTTAAGAAAGAAAAAGCCAACGGATTAGCTAAAGGAATGAGCGAAGCTGATGCTACAAACTTTGCTGTCATGAAAGCCCGTGAATCAATTAACTTTGCTGTACATGGAAATTCTAAAACCTTGTTCTATGCTAGACATATGGTTCCATTTTTGTCGGCTTCCATCACTTCTTTGGACACTGTATACCGTGCCGCTACAGGTTACGGTTTACCGCCCGCAGAGAAGGCTGCCGCACAAAAGCTGTTTAAACAACGTGCATTTATGATGGCAGCAATGTGTACTGCTTACGCAATGCTGATGCAAAATGACGATGATTATAAGAAGTTGCCCGACTATGTTAAAGACAACAACTGGCTCATCAAAAATCCTACTGGTGATGGATTTATTAAAGTACCGACCCCTTTCGAGGTCGGCTTCCTTTTCAAAACAATCCCCGAAGCGGCAGTACGTTATATGTACGGAACAAGCACGGGGAAAGAGGTATTACACAGTTACTGGGAAGGTGTAACAAACAACTTACCCGGTAGTGCGCTGCCAATTCCACAACTGTTTAAACCAGCTCTTGAAACGGTAACTAATCATAGCTTCTACACAGGAAACACAATTGAAAGTTTAGGCGATGCTCGTTTGCCAGTAGAAGACCGTGGGCGTAATGCTAGTGAAATTTCCAAAAAACTCAGCAAGTCTGGACTCAGCTCCCTTGGTTTATCACCAGCAAAAATTGATAATTTAATTCAAGGTTACATGGCAGAACTTGGCACGTTTACTACAAGCATGGCAGACAAAGCCGTATATGCCGCAGAAGGTAAGACTCCACCCGCTACTAATCTTGCAAAAGACCCATTCTTCAAATCATTCTTAACAGATCCTAATGCAGATAAAGCGGTAAATGATTTTTATCAATTAGAGCAAAATGCCAATCAAGTGGCACAAGAATTTACACAACTTAAAGCCCAAGGCAAGGCTGAAGAAATTCAATCATTTGTTAAAGATAAAGAAAAAATGCAACAGATTGGAGCTGCACCAGCCCTACGCAGAATTGGTCAAAGCATGACGGCAATTAAAAAACAAATTAATTTTGTTCATGAAAATCAATCCATGTCACCCGAACAGCGTAGGAATGAAATTAATCGTTTGACTGCTCAATATAATCGGGTAGCTGAACAAGGTGTGAAACTCGCTTCTTCACTCGGACTTCCACGTTAGAGCTGTTGAAGTTCATCATCCCCTTGTAAGCGGAATATGTCGTTGCAGATCTGCAAAAGGGAGTCTTCAGATATTCCGTGTGTCCTTTCAAATCCTTTACGTCCAAGCCCGTGAATACCGGTATTTCCACGGTGGTGTTCGGGACAGAGGGGGATAACAGGCGCAGTGTCTCGCTTACCACCTCTTCGTATATGGTGTATTTCCGCTGGCGACCCTTCGTAGCCTTTGTGCCAGCACAATATACATCCCAAGTTGGCGAGAGATGAGAATAATTTTTTTTGCGCTTTGGTTGACATTTCATTTTACTTTTTGGTAAACCGCAGCAGTTACCCGTAGAACATATTCAAGGTCGTTTAAACTTATTTGACCCATAAGCTGCAAAATTTTCATTACAGCTACATCATTATCTAATGTGGTTGGTTTGACTAACGCTTCTCCGATCATTTGTCATGCTCCTCTTTTAGTTTGCGAATTGTTTCTACTTCAATTAATTTTTCTGCGTAATGAATTACTTTTTTAAGATCTTCTATTCCGCCTTTTCTGCGCCAGCGAGTAGTGTACTTAATAATGTTTCCTTCTAAATAGCCAAGTCCATTAGCAACAATGTAGTCCCAAGGTTGAATGGAATTATCAGCGTAATGACTGCCAGCCACTTGATATTCATTTGCTTTCATTTAAATAAAACTCCCAATCCAATTGTGTACATTACAACAGCTACAATTTCCACTGAAAATAAAGCATAATCTTTTTGTTTAAAACCAGCAAAAGCCCACATACAACTACCAACAAACCCACAATAAATGTTGTAAGGATAAAGATTAAAATTTGTTACAGCAGTACCAATTAAGCAAATAATTGTTCCTGACCATTTGACGATTTCCAACACCCTTCTTCCCCTTTGTTACCAAGCGTCCATTGATCCCATATATCTTTGATCAACTTCTCCCGCCTTGTGGCTGGTAGCTTGGGGTGATTCAACATTTTTCGCAAACCTTCTTTACCTTTTTGCGAACG
>CAISYI010000228.1 GCA_903889595.1 uncultured beta proteobacterium | reverse complement strand
CAATTTTTCTTGGTGCAAGACCCGTACATAGCCAGTACATGCTCTTCAAGTGCAAAGCCTAATTTGCTGGCAATTTCCCGTTGACGATTTTCAATCGCGCTGTCGACAAACTCTTCTACATGACCACAATCCAAACAAACCAGATGATCATGATGAACACCTTCGTTGAGTTCAAAGATCGCTTTTCCTTCGCCTTTACCCGATTCAAAATGATTACGTAGCAATATTCCTGCTTGCTCAAATTGGGTTAAAACGCGATAGACTGTGGCTAAACCAATATCCATGCCATCTTTACTTAGGGCAAGATAAATGTCATCTGCACTATAGTGGGCACCTGGATTTTGGTGAAAGAACTCTAAAATCTTAATACGCGGACCCGTTACTTTAAGTCCGATATTACGTAAGTCATTGGAAGAGTTGGAATTAGTTGCCATGGGAAAACAGGTTGAGTTGCTAATGGAAAATACAGTTATGTTTGTGTAGATTGTATTCAAAAAGCAGATCGTTTAGGGAAAAAAGGTGAAATATTCAGAGGATTCATCCGTTAAGCGTTAAAATTAGCACTCAGATATCTAATAGGTATGCTTTGCTTTTTCTATCTAGGCTTAAATTTTTATGACAAAGACACTAAAGTTAATTGTTTTGGCAGTAAGTTCGACACTGATATTGGGTGCTTGTTCAAGTAACGCGAATAAACCTACCTTGGTGAAAGAAAAAGACGACTTTGCAACCAGGTTATTTAATCCTTATCGTCCCGACATTGTCCAGGGTAACGTTATCTCCAAAGATTTACTGGAGTCAATCAGACCTGGTATGTCAAAAGACCAAGTGAAAGCCATTTTAGGGACTCCACTCTTAAATGATATTTTTCACGTTAATCGTTGGGATTATGTGTTTTTATATCGCAAAGGCGATTCACAGGACATGCAACAAAGAAAAGTAACTTTATATTTTGAAGGTGCAAAATTAGCCAAAATTGATGCGGATGACTTACCAACAGAAAAAGATTTGATTCTTGAAATTGATGGTATCAGAAATAATCTGCGAAAAGCTGATCAGTAATTTGGGGCTAAGCCAGAATTTTATATTAATTAGATATAAATTCAAAAGCGATCCTAAAAAGATTCTATCCACAATCCCTACGCCAATCTTTATTTAAACAAACTTATGAAATCCACTTTACCAATAGCAGTCGCAGGCGCATCCGGCCGGATGGGCAAAATGTTGATCGAAACGATTTTAGCTAGCAGTGATGCTACGCTCGTTGGTGCACTGGATATTGCTCAAAGTCCAGCGATTGGTCAAGATGCTGGGGCGACACTCGGTAAACAAACTGGAGTAATGATTACCTCAGATCTTGGGGTGGGTTTGACAAATGCTAGATTTTTGATTGACTTTACCCGTCCAGAAGGCACGATGAATCATGCCCGCTATGCTGCGGAACATGGCATCAAAATGATTATTGGTACTACCGGACTCAGTGTTGCTGAGCAAGCTGAGTTGCAAGAGTTAAGTACTCGCACCGCGATTGTCTTCGCACCAAATATGAGTGTTGGTGTCAATGCTACCTTTAAGTTACTAGAACTGGCCGCAAAGATTTTGAATCAAGGTTATGACATCGAAGTGATTGAAGCGCACCATAAGCATAAAGTGGACGCTCCGTCTGGCACTGCGCTAAAAATGGGTGAGGTAATTGCTAAGGTACAGGGTAAAGATCTCAAGGAATGGGCTGTTATGTCTCGTGAAGGCCATACTGGCGAGCGTCAAGAGGGCACGATTGGTTTTGCAACCATTAGGGGCGGAGATATTGTTGGTGATCACACAGTATTATTTGCGGGTGATGGTGAGCGGATCGAAATTACCCATAAATCAGCTAGTCGTATGTCCTATGCACAGGGCGCGCTGCGCGCCGCACGTTTTTTAAATCAAGAAGCAACAGGCTTTTTTGATATGCAGGATGTTTTAGGTTTAAACCAACTTTAATTGTCGATATTTACAAGAAGAAATGAATAACGTATGACCCAGTATGACCATCGCTCAGTAGAATTAGCAGTTCGTCAAAAGTGGCAAGACGCCAATGTCTACCGCGTTGAAGAAGAGGCAAAAAATCCGGACGGCAGCTTAAAACCAAAATTTTATGCCTGTTCGATGTTGCCATACCCATCCGGCAAATTACATATGGGTCATGTGCGTAATTACACAATCAATGATGTAATGGCACGTCAACTGCGGATGCAGGGCTTTAACGTATTGATGCCAATGGGGTGGGATGCTTTTGGAATGCCGGCTGAAAATGCGGCCATTAATAATAAAGTACCGCCTGCGCAGTGGACTTACTCAAATATTGAGTACATGAAAAAGCAGATGATGGCGATGGGGCTGTCCATTGATTGGTCACGCGAAATTGCTACCTGCTCACCAGACTACTATCGTTGGAATCAGTGGTTATTCCTCAAGATGCTAGAAAAAGGTATTGCTTATCGTAAGACACAAGTAGTGAACTGGGATCCGATTGATCAAACGGTACTTGCTAATGAACAAGTAATTGATGGTCGCGGTTGGCGCTCAGGTGCTATCGTTGAAAAAAGAGAGATTCCAGGATATTACTTAAATATCACGACCTATGCAGAAGAGTTACTCAATGATTTAGAACCGCTGGGTTGGCCTGAACGGGTCAAAATCATGCAACAAAACTGGATTGGTAAAAGCTTTGGAGTACGCTTTGCCTTTCCGCATGCCATCGAAGAAGATGGAGCGCTAATCCAAGAGGGTCAGTTATACGTGTTTACTACACGCGCCGATACGATTATGGGTGCTACTTTTGTTGCCGTTGCCCCTGAGCATCCTCTAGCTACTTTTGCTGCTAAAAATAATCCTGAACTAGCTGCCTTTATTGAGAAGTGCAAAAAGGGCAGTGTGATTGAAGCAGATCTTGCCACCCAAGAAAAAGAAGGCTTACCGACGGGCTTAACGGTCAATCATCCATTAACCGGTAAAGCTATTTCGGTTTGGGTCGGTAATTATGTGTTGATGAGTTATGGTGATGGCGCCGTCATGGGCGTGCCTGCGCATGACGAAAGAGATTTTGCGTTTGCTCTCAAATATGACCTACCCATTGAACAAGTCGTGGGTCTTAAAGATCCCGAAAAATTAAGTGCACTCAAAGCAACACCATTTACCACCGAGCATTGGCAAGAATGGTACGCTGATAAAGATCATACAGTCGTGATCAATAGTGGAGCCTATGACGGTTTGACGGTTGCAGAGGCCATTTTGGCAGTTGCT
>CAISYI010000227.1 GCA_903889595.1 uncultured beta proteobacterium | reverse complement strand
CCTCGCTGACTTCGCAAAATTCAAAGCTGCTACAAAGGTACCAGTCTTAGCCAATATTACTGAATTTGGTAAAACTCCGATGTTTACCCTCGAAGAGTTAAGATCAGTTGGTGTCGATATTGCCTTATACCCATTATCCGCTTTTAGAGCAATGAACAAAGCGGCTGATAATGTCTATCGCACTATTCGTGCACAGGGGACTCAACAACCATTGATTGATCAAATGCAAACACGCGAAGAACTTTACGCGAGCATTAACTATCATGCTTTCGAGCAAAAATTAGACTCCATGTTTAAAAAGGATTAAATACATGTTGCCCGAAAAAATTCCAGCCATATTTATGCGCGGAGGAACGAGTAAGGCTCTCATGTTTCATCGAAAAGACTTACCTGAAGAGAGTGCCTGGGATCAGTTATTTTTAGCCTTGTTAGGTAGTCCAGACCCTTACATGAGACAACTAAACGGGATGGGTGGTGGAGTATCTTCCTTATCCAAGGTCGCCGTCCTTGAAAAGTCAAATCGCCCTGACGCTGATATTGATTACACCTTTGGTCAAGTCATGATCAATGAAAAAAAAGTGGATTACAGTGGCAATTGCGGCAATATTTCTTCTGCGGTAGGTCCCTTTGCCGTCACAGAAGGTCTAGTCAAGGTAGTAGAGGGTGAAAATACGATTCGCATTTTCAACACCAATACTAAAAAAATTATTCATAGTATTTTTGAAGTTTGTCATGGCAAGCCATTAGTAATTGGTGATCTAGAAATCCCGGGTGTAGCAGGAACTAATGCACCGATTCGTTTAGATTTTTTAAATCCTGGTGGTGCAACTACGGGTAAATTATTACCCACTGGAAATATCACTGATGTTTTAGAAATTACTGGTATCGGATCTATTCGAGTAACCATGATTGACGCTGCGAATGCCTGCGTATTTGTGCAAGCAAATGATATTGGTTTACGAGGGGATGAATTTCCAAGTGAATTAAATCAACGTCCTGAAATCCTTGATATCCTTCAAGAAATTCGAGTGAAAGCTTCGGTAAAGATGGGTATTAGTCAAAACCTCATTGAAGCGGCAGAGATTAAAACCGTTCCTTATGTTGGCTTTGTAAGTCCTGCTAAAAACAGCATGACAATTAGTAATATGCCGATTGATGGCACAAAAATTGACCTAACAGCTAGAGCTATTTCCAATGGTCAACCGCACCTTGCTTTACCCTTAACTGTTTCCTTATGCCTTGGCGTCGCAGCGAATATGCCAGGAAGTGTCGTCGCGGATGTCTTGCTAAAACAAGAAAGCCAAGCTCAAGATGTTGTGCAAACAATACGAATTGGTATGCCGTCTGGCATTTTGACTGTTGGTGCACAGGTAAGTAACTCCCCTACCGGTTGGGTTGCTCAAAAAGGTAGTTTCTATAGAACAGCTCGGCGTTTATTTGAGGGCTTTGTGTATCCTCAGGTCGATAACGACAACTTATAAAATGATTAATCTCCACTTTCTTAAGCGTTTTTTAATTATTAGCCTAATCGCAATTAGTACTAGTAACCTACCTAGTTTTGCAGCAGAGTATCCAAGCAAACCCATCAAAATGATTGTTCCTTTCGCTCCTGGTGGTGGCAATGACGCAATCGGTCGCGTGATTGCAAAAAATTTGACTGAGCTACTTGGGCAACCAGTGATTGTGGATAATAAGGCGGGGGCTGGAGGACGACTTGGTGTAGAAAGTGGCGTTAAAGCGGATGCTGATGGTTATACGATCCTTTTGATCTCGAATAGTTACGCAGCAAACCCTAGTCTTTTTAAGATTAATTTTGACCCCAATAAAGACATCACGCCCATAGGGCTGATTGCCAAAACGCCTTTATTACTTGCAGTAAAAAAAGATTTACCCGTCAATTCGGTTAGTGAACTCATTCAATATGCAAAAGCAAATCCAGGTAAGCTCTCTTATGCATCCTCAGGACAAGGGGGGATTTCGCACTTATCCACTGAGCTCTTTTTGAAACAGGCGGGCATTCAAATGACGCATATTCCCTACAAGGGAACAGCGCCCGCAATTACGGATATTGTGGGCGGTGTCACTGATGTTTTCTTTAGCACTACGGGGGCATCATTACCTTATTTACAAGCAAAGAAAATTAAAGTGATCGCAGTATCTACGAATACACGTAGCGCTGTCGAGCCACAAATTCCAACAGTTGCAGAGTCTGGTTTACCTGGTTATGGCGTTACAGTTTGGTATGCGCTAGTAGGTCCTAAAAACTTACCCCCCGAGATTTTAAAAAAACTAAATCTTGCTTTAACGGCAGCTGTATTAGACAAAAAAACCCTTGAATTATTTAAGGCAACTGGAGATGTGGCATCTCCTAGTAGTCCTGACGAATTAAAGTCCATTATTTTTGATGAGGTCAATCTCTGGAAAAAAGTAGTATCAGAAGCCCAAATCAAAGTTGACTCAGCGCAGTAAAAGTAATATTAACCAGAAGAAAACGAAACAAATATGCAAACAAAAATACCTTGTGTAATTATGCGCGGTGGTACATCACGCGGTCCTTTTTTTAATACCAAAGACCTGCCAACCGATATTGCTAAAAGAGACGCTGTCCTCTTGGCAGTAATGGGTTCTCCACATGAATATCAAGTGGACGGCATTGGTGGTGGGACGCCCTTCACGAGTAAGGTCGCCATGATTAGTAAATCAGAGCGTCCTGGTATTGATGTGGATTATCTGTTTGCCCAAGTTATTGTGAACGAAAAGATTGTTGATACCAAACCCAACTGTGGCAATATGCTTGGCGCAGTAGGACCATTTGCGATTGAACAAGGATTAATATCTGCCACTGAGGGCACAACCTTAGTAACTATCTATAACGTCAACACTGGTGCAGTTGTGGATGCGATTGTGCAAACCCCAGGAGGTGTTGTCAACTATGAGGGTAATGTCAGTATTGACGGCGTCCCAGGAACGGCAGCACCTATCCTACTCAATTTTAAAAGTGCAATTGGCTCTGTAACCGGTAAGTTACTACCAACTGGTAATGTGGTCGATATGATTGACGGCGTTGCGGTCAGTTGTATCGATGTAGCAATGCCTATGATTCATATTCATGCGCAAGATCTAGGTAAAACTGGCCATGAAACTCCTGCAGAACTAGACGGTGATAAAGCTTTTATGGCGCGCATGGAAGCTATTAGACTTAAAGCTGGCTTACTAATGGGGCTTGGTGATGTATCCAAAATGGTCGTCCCTAAAGTAGGGCTCTTGTCGGTCCCTGAACACGGTGGCACCATTACTTCAAGATATTTTGTACCCTACTCTTGCCATAAAGCGCATGCTGTCACGGGAGCTGTCTGTGTAGCTTCGGCTTGTGCAATTCCAGGAACGGTGGCTTCTATTTTGTCAGGTGTTTCAGCTCATGGCCCGCAGGGAATGATTGATATCGAGCACCCTTCTGGAAAAATCACCATTGATTTGGATGCTGATTTCACTATCCAAGAGCCCATTATGAGAAGAGCTGCGCTAGTAAGAACAGCAAGGCTCGTCATGGAAGGTAACCTTCTTGTTCCATCAGGTATTCTTTAATCAAGGACGCTATGCACACAGAACTAATCACCATCCCAACAGACACTCTTTCCTTAGAAGGTGTTTTCTATACTCCAGAAGGCCCTATTAAAAATGCCATTATTTATTTCCACGGAAATACGATGAATTTTTATACGGGAGGGGCGAGATTTTTACCCTCCACTCTGACCAAATCTGGTTATGCTTTTTTAGCATTTAATCGTCGTGGGCATGATGTTTTGTCAACGCGCAACAGTCGTATCGCCGAGGGTGGTGCATTTCAGACTGTCGCAGAGTCCCTCAGTGATCATGAATACGCGGCTAAGTGGCTTGCAGAAAAGGGTTTTGAAAATCCGATTGTAATGGGTCATAGTTATGGCGGTATGTTGGCGACAAGGTTTGTTGCTGATCACCCCAATACTCCTGCATTAGTTTTGCTTTCAGCAGGTAAAGGTGGTCCTGATCAAGATCAAGTCCCAGGTACCGAGAAGCTCTTTTCGATGGAAAAAGGGCCAGAGTTAACAAATCAGGCGAAGGAACTCGTTGCTCTTGGTAAACCCAAAGACTTAATGCTAATGCCGGGGTGGTGGTATGTTATCTCAGCAGAAAGCTACTTAGATCGCCTGCAAAATGTACCTGATACGATCGCCCTAGCACCAAAAATTCATTGTCCAGTTCTAGCTATTAGAGGAGACATGGAAGATGTACATCGATATCCGGCTGAAGATTTTGCGAAAGCCTGTGCTGGAAAGTGTGATGTGGAAATTATTAAAAATTGTGATCACTTTTACAACCAAAAAGAAGATGTTGTTGCCAACTTGATTGATGAGTGGCTTCAACATCGATAGCAAATCCGTACCTCGTAATCCCCTTCAATTTGAATTATTTAACAAGATTGGAAATATCATGATGCAAGGATTCAGTAATCAAAATGGCGTAGTTTCATTCTCTAAATATTGGCTTTTCTTAAAAGCAAGTTTGTTAGCTCTAACTTCTAGTCTTTTATTCATAAACCTTAGTCACGCACAATCCTCTGCTAGCGGATCTGTTCCTCATTACAATCCAAAAGCAAAGTTTGAAATAAAAATTACTGAGATACCCTACCGAACTAATGCTAGTGGCAGGGTACTGAAGGCGCGGATTTATGAACCAGTTGGTAAGGGTCCATTTCCGACAATGGTTGATTTTCATGGTGGTGCTTGGAATAACAAAGATCGCTTCGCTGAAGAACCAATGGACCAGGCGATTGCCAAAAGTGGCGTATTAGTTGTTGCAGTTGATTTAACCTTAGCGGGCGATGCACCTTACCCAGCAAACCTGCAAGATGCAAGTTATGCCATTCGGTGGGTCAAACATAATGCACCTCAATGGCATGGTGATTCTCAAAAAATTGGTATTTACGGTAGTTCTAGTGGCGGCCACGTTGCTCAATTATTAGCATTGCGACCAAATGACCCACGTTATAACGCCATCGTTTTAGAGCAAAATCCAAAAATTGATACGAGCATTGCCTACATTGCAACGCGCTCTCCGATTAGCGATCCATTTGGTCGTTTTGCCAATGCGACCCGTTTGAAACGTGACCGCATGATTAACAATCATTACACCTATTTCAAACCCTTTGAATCAATTCATGAAGCCAATCCGCAAGAAATTTTAGACCGTAAGGAACCTCACGGAAAACTCCCTCCCTTTCTTCTCATGTATGGTGATTTAGACGACAATGTCCTACCAGTTTTACAAGAGAAATTTACGGCAGCGTATCGGCGCGCAGGGGGTGAGATTCAATTGCGAGAGTTTAAGGATAGCGAGCATGAATGGGTAGCTAAAGAAAGTGCCCAAACTGATCTAGCTCGCGCAACGGTAAAAGCCTTTATTGCAAAACAATATCCTCGGTAAATTTTATCGTTAATACCTATGTCGTTTTCTTTAAAAATAGGTATATTGAAAGTATTAATCTTTAAACAAAGGACTACAGAATGCATTTTCCAAAATGGCTGATTAGCTCATTACTACTTTTAAATATTTTCACTTTTAGTAATTTAATTAGTGCTCAAGAAAAATTTCCAAATCGACCGATTCGATTTGTCATCCCATTTCCTGCCGCGGGCGCTACAGATAATATTGCGAGGCCACTAGCCGCCGAACTGGCTAATAGCGTGGGTTGGAATGTCATTATCGAAAACAAGCCAGGTGCTGGCGCAAATATTGGTGCTGACTTTGTTGCTAAGTCCCCTGCCGATGGTTACACCTGGTTAATGGCTTCAGTTGGAACACATGGTATCAATCCTCCGCTATACAACCAAGGTAATTACCGCCTGCCCTTTGATCCAGTTGCCGATTTCAGAGCCATCACCTTAGTAGCAGAGTTACCGAATGTACTCGTCGTCAATCCAGATTTTGCAGAAAAAAATAAGATTAATAACGTCAAGGATTTGATTGCTTACGCCAAGGCTAATCCAGGTAAAGTTAACATGGCTTCAAGCGGAAGTGGTACTTCTATCCATATGGCCGGTGAGCTCTTTAAAAGTATGACAAAAACCTATATGTTGCATTTGCCTTATAAGGGTAGCAGCCCAGCACTCACCGATCTCATGGCTGGTAATACCGACATCATGTTTGACAATTTGCCTTCTTCAATTAACTTTATTCGCGCAGGTAAGTTAAAACCGCTCGCAGTGACGAGTGCAAAGCGCTCGCCTCTTTTTCCGGATCTACCAACGATTGCTGAAGCTGGTGACCTACCAGGTTATGAAGCAACCTCTTGGTTTGGTGTAGTAATTCCAGCCAAAACACCTAAAGACGTTGCTGACCGTATTTCTGCTGAGGTCATTAAAGCCGTGAAGAGTCAAAGTGTCAAAGAGAAATTCTCTGCGATGGGAGCAAATCCAGTAGGAAATACAAACGAACAGTTTAGCGACTACATAAAAAATGAAATCGCTAAATGGACAAAGGTTGTTAAAGACTCTGGTGCAAAAGTAGATTAGTCAAAACATTCCAACTAGAACATTACAAAATATTAAAGATCTTGTAATGTTTTGGTTGGCGTAATGGCGTTAGGTTCTGTAATCAGTTCAATCAAAGCACCCTGGCCGTGTGCCATCGCATCTTGAAGAGCTGGGAAAAACTCCTCTGTCTTTGTCACTCGGTAGCCTTGCATATCAAAACTTTTTGCGAGCAATACAAAATCAGGATTTGTTAAGAAGGTGCCCGAGACACGCTGCTTATATTCCCTCTCTTGATGCATCCGGATAGTGCCGTACATCCCGTTATTGAGAATAATCACAATCGGTTTCGCTTGGTATTTCATACCAGTTGCGAGTTCCTGAATATTCATCATCACATCCCCATCACCAGCAATACAGATGACAGTACGATCTGGCATCGCAATTTTCGCAGCAATGGCGGCTGGTAAACCATAGCCCATCGAGCCATTAGCTGGAGCTAATTGTGTTTTAAATCCGCTATAGGAGTAATAACGATGTAACCAAGTAGTAAAGTTTCCAGCACCATTAGTAATAACGGCGTCTTTAGGTAACACTTCATTCAGTTTTTTGAAAATTTCAGCTAATTGAATATTGCCGACGATAGGTAATGGTAATTGAAAAGCCTCTTGATCACGACGAGCCTGTTTATACCACTCCTCATTTTTTTGGAGTTTCAAATTGGCAGCTTTCAAGTGTTTTACAAAATGAGTTGGGGCACAGTTAAGCGCTACCGTGGGTTGGTAAACAAAGCCTAATTCATTTGCCCCAGGATGCACATGGATCATTGCTTGTTTTGGATGAGGCACTGTAAACAAGGTATAGCCTAGCGTTGTAATCTCACCTAATCGATCACCAATCACTAAAACCACATCGGCTTGCGAAACGCGTTGCACTAATTTTGGATTGATGCCAAGTCCTAAGAAGCCGGCATAAGCAGGGCTATTATTATCGATTAGATCTTGATAGCGAAAAGACGTTACTACTGGAAATTGATGCTCTTCCGCCCAACTTTGAAGTTCTGTACAACTTCCAGCATCCCAAGAGCTACCACCTAGAACAATGATTGGATTTTTAGCCTTCTCAAGTAATTCTTTTGCCTTTTCAAACGCCTCCATATCCACGCCAGGCTGAACCCGGTGGGCTTGCTGTGAAACATGATCAGGGCCAAGGCTTGACAAAATATCCTCAGGCAGTGCTAATACGACCGGCCCCATTCGACCTGACTGGGCAAGATGAAATGCTTTAGATACGTATTCATTGATACGCTCTATTCGGTCAATACTCCCGACCCACTTAGCGCATTGGCTATATGTTTGCCGAAAATCCATTTCTTGAAAGGCTTCACGCTCAATCATTTCTGAGCTAACTTGTCCAACAAAAACAACCAAAGGCGTTGAGTCTTGATACGCCGTATGGATACCCACCATCGCATTAGATGCACCAGGGCCACGAGTCACCATCAAAACACCTACCTTACCTGTTAATTTAGCGTAGGCATCTGCCATATAAGCAGCCCCACCCTCTTGACGGCAGGTGACAAATTCGATTTGATTTTGTTGATCATACAAACCATCAAGCAGCGCTAAAAAACTCTCACCCGGCACCCCAAAGGCGTATTCAACACCTTGACTTGCTAATGCATTGGCTAAAATTTTTCCACCATGAATCTCAGGCTTATTTGGCATGTCAGTCTCATTCATTATTAATTTCGTTTAAAGTATTGTTACATTCAATTCTAAAGTTTTTTTTATTTAGTAGGACCATTTTTCAAAGGGCACAACATGCGTTGGTTACAGTTTTCAGTAAATAATAAAATCCAAAGTGGCTATTTAGTAGGTGAGCAAATTCATGTCATCCAAGGCAATTTCTTAGATGAATGGCAAGATACTGGTGAAACCTATCCCTTATCGGCTGTAAAAATTGAGATTCCAATTATCCCCAGAACCTTTTATGCAGCTGGATTTAATTACGCCATTCACGTTGCAGAGATTGCTAAAGCTATGGGTGAGAAACCTAACTTACCAACTACCGCTGACATTGGATACCGAGCCAATAATGCCTTAATTGCTCATGATGAAGACGTTATTATTCCGACTGATGCAACAGAACAAGTTCAATATGAAGGAGAAATTGTTTACGTTATTGGTAAAAAAGTTAAAAATGTATCCCCTAAGGAAGCTTTGGATTGTGTTTTTGGCTATACCATCGGTAACGATGTCAGTGAGCGCTCTTGGCAAAAAACGGATCGAACCTTTTTTAGATGTAAAAACACAGATACTTTTAAGCCAATGGGTCCGTGGATTGAAACAGACTTTGATATTGATTCTGCTACAACCACCATCCGTGTCAATGGTAAACAAGAAATTCAATTTGCTACTAAAGATATGATCTTTAACTTTGCCGAGTTCCTCAGTAGAGCGAGTCAGTACATCTCCTTTTATCCAGGTGATGTCATGTGGATGGGTACTGAAGGTACCTCACCCAACTTAGTTCACAACGACGTTGTAGAAATTGAAATTAGCGGCCTTGGTATTTTGCGCAATCGCTTTATAAAAGAAGGCCAATAACTATTTAGGTTAACTATTCAGGTTTAATATTCTTTTCGCGAATAACTTTAGCCCAAAGCTCTTTCTCATCAACCATATTTTGACTGAACTGACTTGGGGTGTTGGCGACGATATCGCTACCACCCTTTAGCACCATCGAACTCACCTCAGGGGTATTCATAATCCGAATTACCTCTGTACTGAGTTTGGTTTGTATATCTTTGGGTAAATTTGGTGGGCCAAGCAATCCTAACCAAATATAAGCAGCCATATCTTGCAAGCCCATCTCTCCCATGGTTGGCACACTTGGAGCGGCGGTCGATCTTTTATCAGAGAAGAGCGCCAAGCCCTGCATCTTACCGGCATTCACCATTCCTTGAGAGTTCCCAACACTATCGCAAAACATTTGTGTTTCACCGGCGATTAAAGCGGCTTGTGCTGGCGCTGCTCCTTTGTACGGCACATGCACAATACTTGTTCCTGCAGCACTATTAAAAAGTTCACAAGCGAGATGACCGCCACTACCGATGCCAACGCTAGAATAATTTAACTTGCCCGGATTGGTCTTGGCGTACTGAATAAATTCAGGCAAGGACTTTAATCCTAAACCAGGATTAACCAGTAAATACATCGGATACTTGAGCGCCATTGAAATGGGTGAAAAATCTTTTACTGAATCGTAGGAGATGGGTTGGCGCAGTAATGGACTAATGACATGCGCACTATTGGATGTAAAAAGAAGTGTATATCCATCTGCAGGCGCATTCATTACGGCTAAGCTTCCGGGCAAACCAGTGCCGCCAGCTTTATTTTCTACTAAGACCGGTTGTTTAAAAGACTCTGACATTTTTGCAGCAATCAGTCTGGCGTAATTATCTGTTGGCCCCCCGGGAGGAAAAGGCACAATCATTTTGATTGGACGCGTTGGATACGTGCTTTGGGCAAAGCCCTTTGGAATCAAGACCAATAGTAAACCGATAATCAGCCAATAAATGATATTTTTAAACCATTCATTCTTATGCATTTTGTCTCCTTTTTTGTTGAATCCTAATAGAAAAAGGGTGTCAACGCAATTAGTAAGAACCTTAGGGGATTTGAAGAAGTTTTGCATCTTGAACAATCTTGGTAATTCCCTAATCTGCCTTAAAATATAGTTTCAATATAAAAATAAAGAGACCAAAATGAGTTTTAAATTTCGTAATGCTTTATTCCTTTTAGGACTTGGACTTACTGCCCTTACATCACACCTCGCATTTGCACAGTACCCTAATCGCACTATCAAAATAGTTGTGCCCTATCCAGCAGGTGGCGGCTCAGATACTATTTCTAGACCTTTGGCACAAAAATTGACGGCGGAATTAGGTCAATCCGTCATCGTTGACAACAAAGGTGGAGCGGGTGGCAGTATTGCGATGGAATATGTGGCAAAGTCGGCTCCGGATGGTTACACTCTGATTCTCGGCTTAACCCCACAACTCGCAGCAAATGTCAGCTTATTTGAAAAAATCCCTTACGATATCCAAAAGGATTTCACGCCCATCACTCTATTAGCGGATGGGCCTTATCTCTTGGTAGTGAACCCCAATGTACCTGTAAAAAATGTAGCTGAATTGATTGCCCTAGCTAAAGCAAAGCCGATGGAACTCAATTATGCAACTTCAGGAAATGGTAGTGGCGCCCACCTCGCAGCTGAGTTACTCATGAGTTTGACGCAAATTAAAATGGTCCACGCACCTTATAAAGGCGGTGCACAAGCCCTATCTGATGTTTTAGCTGGTCATGTACAGGTATTATTTACCCCTCCTGTAAGTGCGACCCAACATATTCAGAGTGGTAAATTAAGGGCATTAGCAGTTACGGGTTCGCACCGCTCAGCCGGACTGCCGAATATTCCTACTTTATCTGAGGCTGGCGTACCTGGTTATAACTCTGGAGTTTGGTACGGCGTAATGGCTCCAGCAGGCACCCCAAAAGAGGTCATTACCAAACTTAATCAAGCCTTTATAAAAGTCTTAAAACAGCCTGACTTTACTGCATTGCTAGTATCCAGTGGGATTGATCCAATCGGTAGTTCTCCAGAAGAACTGACACAATTTATTAATAAGGAAACACTTAAATGGTCGAAAATCATCAAAGCAGCGGACATCAAAGTCCAATGAGTCCCATTTGCCCTTGGTATTCTCTTGGTTATATTATCCCCCACAAATATACCGATTTAGATGCTTACCAATTTTATAAAGTAGCACCCGAAGGGATGCTACTCGTGACAACGGGCCTTAATTTGGCGGAATATACTTTAGCTTCGGTTGAAGATCAAATGCCAGATTTTTATCAAGCTTTGGATCTTTTGGCTAAAAAGCCGGTAGATCGTATCTCTTTAAGCGGCGTACCTGTGGCTGCTGCACTTGGCCGAGATCGGATGCTTAAGTTACTGGAGGAAGGATCACAACGAACTGGTCTCGTCTGTGACACCGATTTGGAAGCGCATATTGCAACGCTTCACCACCTTGGAGTTACAAAAATTGCCATTGCTTCAAGATGGTCGGACGCTGTCAATGACGGATTAACTGAATATTTACGCCAAGCAGGAATTACTGTTTTGGCAATTCGCTCAAGAGGTCGCTCGCTCGCTCAGAATAAATCAGCTAGTGCATTGGCAGATCATGAATTAGCCATTGCGCTTGGTACTGAAGTGATGACTGCTGCGCCAGAGGCACAAGCTCTGTTAATGCCTGGTGGCTTATGGTTTGCTATCCATGCGGTGAAAGTATTAGAAGATCGATTTAATAAACCGGTATTACTCAACATTTTGAGTACAACTGCAAGTGCGATGCGAGCTTATGAGAAATCTTCAGGTTTAACTGCGCCCAAAGCCGACCCAAGATGGGGCAAAGTTTTATCGAGTATTTAAAAAAATTGCATAACGAACTTTTTCTTACTAAAGCAATATTTTTATAAACATTGGCAAAGTAAGATGTTAATAGCTTTTCAGTCAAACAAACGACTAAATTCTGTTGTATCCTATGTTGAGATTTTTAAACATTTTTTTAATCCCTTGGAGAACTATTGTGAAATTTAAATTAATTGCTATTTCTTCGATTGTTGCTGTAACAGCATTGACGGCAACCATCGTAAACGCTCAATTTGCTAAACCAGATGCTGCCGTTAAATATCGTAAAGCTGCTTTTACAGTAATGGGCACGCACTTTGCAAGAATCGGTGCAGTTGCTAAAGGTGAAGTTCCGTTTAACAAAGAAGAAGTTGCTAAAAATGCTGCTATCGTCTCTTCCATGTCGCATTTGCCATGGCAAGGTTTTGGTCCTGGAACTGAGGGTGGAGATGCATTACCATCAGTTTGGTCTGAAAATGCAAAATTTACTAGCCTCTCTGAAAAATTAACGGCAGCGACTGCAGCACTTAATACTGCAGCACAAAGTGGCGACTTAGATGCGGTTAAAAAGGCAGTTGGTGCTACAGGTCAAGCCTGTAAAGCATGTCATGATGATTTCAAGAAAAAAGGTTAATTGAAATTATCTTGTGACTTTGAATGGGATGAACCAGAAAATTACTTTTTAATTACCAAAAAGTAAAATCCCGCTCCAATCACAATTAGTATTAGTAACGCCAACCCACGAACTCCCCAATGATCTTTTGAGGGAATTAAATCGGTTGGCGTATTTGTTTCTTCAGAAAGTTCTTTATCACCAGTCAGCATGGGTTTAATTAAGTTTTCCTTTTTTACTTTCTGATAGTAAAAAATGGCTGCAAAATGTAAGCCGACTAGAGCGTAGATCAAGTTCGAATTGAATTCGTGTACTCCAGTTAAGAAACTTACGACTGATGAAGAAACCAAATGCGATAAAGGACCTTGAAAAATAATTTCGTCATCCGTAAATAAACCTGTTGTGGATTGAATCAGGATGATGAGCAATATTCCAATCACCGAAAGTGCACCTAAAGGGTTATGGCCCAATTGATCGTATACAGGATGTTTTATAAAAGCTTTGACTTGTGCAATGCTCGGCACAAAACTAGAAAAACGCGCATGTTGTGGCCCAACAAAACCCCAAATAATACGAAAAGTGACTAAAACAAAGGCCGCATAACCAAACTTAGCATGTAACTCAGTTTCATCAAGATTGATAGAAATCACACCACCAATAATCACAATGGCAAATAACCAATGAAATAGTCTAGTAGGTAAATCCCAAACCCGAATTTTCTTTAACATATTAGCTCTGCTTTATTTAAGGTGAACAGACTTTATTATAAGTATTCCTAGCGAAATCCGTCTTCCAATAGAACGTATTCAGTGAATTAATCTCATTTCTACACTCAGAGTCTTCAATATTCTCACGGCACTCTTTTAATATCCTCAATGAAATAACTATTGCAAACTTTTTGTGTAAAAATATCCTACATTGATTTAACTTTACTGTAATCAAAATCTAATATCCGAACCCGATTGTGATGTCAATTTGAGCTTTTTATCCCCTGAATTTGCCTACTTAGCACTGGCTTTTTTTCCAATCTATTGGCTACTATCAACTCGTCCAACAGCCCAAAAATTATTTTTACTGATTGCTAGTTACAGTCTTTACGCTACTTGGTCTTACAAAACTGCTCTTTTTTTAGCTGCCTATAGTTCTGTTGTTTGGCTTTTAGGGATTTGGGTTCGAACAGGTTTAAACCCTTCCAAAAAGATGAAGCTTTCTATTAGCTTCATCTTTGCTTTATCGCTGTTATTAATGACTAAGTATTATGAATTTTTTAGAGAATTACTCATACAACTCTTATCCCAAATCGGATTAACGTTCTTTTTGCCTGCAATTGATGTCATCGTACCGGTCGGTATTTCCTTTTTTACCTTCCAAGCCATTACATACTTGTTTTGGGAATACCAAGCAAAAGTTAAGGTTTCTTTTTTAGATTTGCTGTTGTATCTTTCCTTTTGGCCGACACTTTTTGCTGGTCCCATTATTCGTGCCAAAGACTTTCACGCACAGTTATACTCCCAAAATTTTGGTAAACCCATTGAATCCCCGAAAGCAATTTACTTCATTTTTTTAGGACTATTTCAAAAAATGGTCCTTGCGACTTGGTTGGCGAATCACTATGTCGATGCGGTTTTTAAGTATCCTGAGGAGTTTTTTGCAGTTGATACCCTGAACGGAATTTTGGCTTACACATTACAAATATTTTTTGATTTCTCTGGTTATACCTTGATTGTGACTGGCTTTGGTTTATTACTTGGCTTTAGATTACCGCTCAACTTTGCACAACCGTATCTATCTCATAATTTAAGAGAATTTTGGCAACGTTGGCATATTTCTCTTTCCAGTTTTATTAGAGATTTTATTTACATCCCCCTGGGTGGCAATCGACGGGGGTTTGCATGGTCGCAGGTGAATATTTTTATAGCAATGCTGATCAGTGGCATTTGGCATGGAGCGGGGCTGGGATTTCTGCTTTGGGGTGTCATTCATGCTTTAGGCTTAGTAGGCTCTAACCTACTGCATCGATTTACACCTTTACGTTTACCTGTTTTTTGTGGGCAGGTACTCACTTTCATATTTGTTGCTTTTGCTTGGGTGTTCTTTAAAGCATCTTCTACAGAAAATGCTTTACGATTACTAGAAAGGTTAGTGGCTCCCTTGGGAGAGTTCAATCCTTCATGGCTTTACCTATGGTTATTCACCCTCCTATTTTTTGTTCTCAGCAAATATGCGAACTGGCTAGAAGGACATTTTGTTACTTGGATTAGTCGGCTTAATTTGTGGCTATTAGTTCCAATTTTGTGTTTAATTGGATACATCATTATTGAACTTTCTCCCGAAGGAATCCCTTCGTTTATTTATTATCAGTTCTGATGCCTAATAATTTTTCTCCTCTTCGCTTATTTATTTTATTTTCAATTGTCATACTGACTAATTCAGTATTGTGGTTAGACTCTCTGGATAACTACTTCAATAATCAAAAGCACGTTCTCATTAGTAACGTCGTGCCTGATTGGTTTTTTACACCCTCCCAGCGTTTACATTTAAAGACACAATCGGCTGATTTATTCGGCATGGTCGGTATTGCCTCTAACAAAAATAAAACGGTTGACCAAACTGTTGAATATGTTTTAAAAATAGAGAAAATACCATTAAGTTCAACACCAAAAGTACTATTTGCTGGCGACTCCTTAATGCAAGGGGTCGCCCCTATTGCAATTGCTGATTTAAAAAAAATATACCCAAATGGTAAATTTATTGATCTCTCTCAACAAAGTACCGGCTTAACGGTTCGTAGATATTTTGACTGGCCAAAGAAAATTAAAGAGGAGAGCCTTCGGCAAGGATTTAATGTGGTCATAATTTTCCTCGGAGCGAATGATCCATGGGATATTTATGAAAACAAGAAACACTTTGTTTTTCCTTCCAACGAGTGGCAAGAACTTTACAGAGAACGAGTAAATGAAGTTCTATTATTTGCCAAAGAGCATCAAATTCATGTTATTTGGGTTGGTTTACCTAATATGGAAGTTGAACGCGTAAGGGCTGGTGCCATCGTGCAAAACACTGTCTTTCAGTCAGAAACCCAGAAATATGGCTTTGACTTTATTTCCACTGAAGAAATTTTAGGTTCGCTAGATGCACCCTTTACAAAATTTTCTCAAGATCCTGTGAAAGGCTCTATCCTAATAAGGGCTAATGATGGGATTCACTTTACACCCAATGGGTATCGTTTAGTCAGTAATCAAATAATTAAAACCTTAAAGGAAAAGTTTTAATGAGTTTGCGTCTTGTTATCCTTGTTATTTTCAAGCTCTTTTTAGTAGTTAATCCGAGCAATGTCTTGGCGCAACGAAGTTTAAATTTTAACAATACAGATGTAGCCCCTGAACCCTTCATTTGTCCCGGTCAAAAACCAATCAACGCCAAAGTGCCTACCCCAAATAATGAGGAGGAATTGAGCCTTCCCAGCTTAGATTTGATTAGTACAGCTTTAGCTACTTATCAGCCTCCAACTACCGAAGCCAACTCCCAAAGTACACCTTTACTCTTACCAAAAAATCTCAAACAGCCGATCAAAATTGGTATTTGGGGAGATAGTCATCTCGCCGCAAACTTCTTTTCTGAAGAATTGATGAAATCGATTGGCATCTCCAAAGACGATGTTTTGCCCTCTTTTTTTGCAGCAAATATTGGACGCGCCGGTGTGCGACTCCCCCTTCGTAAAACGTGCCTAGGGGGCGGTTGGAAATACACTTATGCTTACACAGCTAACCCTCAAAACTTAAGTAATCCAACGATCTCAAATGAGTTCCCGATTGGCATGATACGCATGCAGGCAAAAAATCTGGACAGTTATCTTTGGTTAGACTTTAGAACGCAGGCACTCAGCATTCCTTCAATGCAATCCATCGAAATCTTGCTCGACCCGATTGGAATCGATGAGCAGACAATCTTAGGTATTACCCTAGATGATGGTATTAATGAGAGCATGGTCGAGGTAGGTCGTCTAAGCAAGCTAAATATAAGTGCTGACTTCCCTTTTTCAACAATGAAGATTCGGTTAATTCGAGGATCCTTGAGTCTAAACGGTTTCATTCCACACTATACAAAGGCTCCGCAGGTAAGCATCGATAACATCGCCATTCCTGGTTCAACAGCGAAGTCTTGGACAAATATAAATCAAATAAATAGCTATATTCCTCCCTATGATTTGGCAATTTTGGCATATGGCACTAATGAAGGAAATAATTCTAAATTTGACAGTGCCACTTATCAAGCAGATCTTAAACAAGGGCTGACTAATTTTCGGCGAATCTACCCAAGTACTGCTTGCGTTCTGATTGGCCCCACTGATCGGGGTATTTTAGTACCAAGTAATAAGCACTTAAAGAAAGGTGTAAAGCCTAAGCCGGTTCCCGATTTGTTGAAATATTCAAAAGTCCATGCCAATATTTCGAGAATTCAAGAAGTAGAAGCCCTCATTGCAGGTTGCTCTTTTTGGGATTGGCAAAAGGCGATGGGTGGACTTGGATCTGCCT
>CAISYI010000226.1 GCA_903889595.1 uncultured beta proteobacterium | reverse complement strand
TTTGGTCCAACTGGCCAAAATCAAAACATGTCTGTCATTCACTATGTAGAAACAAATCCTGATTTGAGTTGGAAAACACTCAACTGGTAATTAAAAAAGCAACATAGTGTATTTCCTTGTTTGTTGATTAAAAAGATACATCAGCCAATTCATTGGTAGATGTATCTTGGATCTTCATTTTTCTCGTAGTGCTTCTTAGAATTCAAAATGCCTGATATCTTAAATTTAACCATCCAACAAACCATTAATGGTGTTGTGATGGGATGTTTGTATGTAATGGTCGCACTGGGTTTAACCCTCATCTATGGGGTCATGAACCAAATTAACTTTGCTCATGCTGACTTTGTTACCTTGGGTGGTTTTGCCGCCTACTTTTTTGTGCAGTGGGTCGGTGGTGCTTATTTACTCAGTATTGTGGTAGCACTCTTTGCTGGTGCGCTCCTAGGTTACCTAATTAATCTGACAATTTTTGCACCGCTGCGAGAACGAGGGGATGAATTACGGCCTCTTATCGCGACGATTGGCGTTTCAATCTTATTAGAAAATGGCGCCTTACTAGCCTTCGGTCCTGTTCCTTACCAATTTAATAGCCCTTACGATGAAACGATTCGTTTTGGCAAAATCTTTTTTACTTCGCAAAGTTTACTAGTCGTCATCGTTGCCTCAAGCACCATTGCTGGTCTTTATCTTTTCATGAAATATACCTTTACAGGAAAAGCGCTAAGAGCTATTTCACAAGACCGTGAAACAGCGGGTCTCATGGGTATCAATCAAAAATTCTTGATTATGTTGACGATTGTGATTGCCTCAGCAATGGCAGGTATGGCAGGTGCAATGCTCGGTCCAATTTTAGTACTCACGCCTTTTGCAGGCGCTTCTGTGATTGTTAAATCCTTTGCGATTGTCATTATCGGTGGCTTTGGAAATATGGCCGGTACCATTATTGCCGGTTTACTGGTCGGTTTAATTGAAGCATTCACCACCCAGTACCTTGGCTCTGGTGTGATTGATCTCGTTGTTTTTGCCTTATTACTAGTCATGTTATTAGTCAAACCTACAGGTCTGGTTGCAGAAAAGAAAGAAGAAAATGTCTGAGTTACGATTACTAAAAAAAATCCCAACTTGGGTACAGTATTTGATGGTTGCAGGTGTAATTTGGGTTTTACCAATCCTACTGAGTGGATCTGCCTATTGGAAAGGTATCTTAGTTGTGATTGCAATGAACATCATGCTGGCGATGTCATTGAATCTCATCCTAGGTTATACCGGACAACTTAATTTAGGTCACTCCGCCTTCTTTGGGGTTGGAGCTTATGCCACAACATTACTCATCAAAAAAGCGGGTTTCACTTTTTGGATGGCAGCGCTTTCTGGTTCGTTTTTGGCTGGAGCTGTCGGTATTTTCTTGGCATTTTTTGCTACCCGCCTCAAAGGACATTACCTTGCTATCGCTTCAATGGCCTTTGCGATTATCTTGCACCAAATTTTACTCAATTGGGACTCGATGACTTCAGGTCCTTTAGGTATTTACGGCATTCCAGCACCAACGCCTATTAATCTTTTTGGTACGGAAATTAAATTTAATAATAATGTGAATTATTTTTATTTAGTAGCGACGGTCACCATGATTACTTACATTATTTTAGGTAATCTTTTAAGATCTCCCATCGGCGATACCTTACGAGCAATCCGAGAAGATGAGGTATCAGCAGCTTCACTCGGGATTAATGCCAAACTTTGGAAAATCTTCGCTTTTGGTATCGGCGCATTCATCGCAGGTTTGGCTGGCGCTTTCTATCCTAGCTTTGTAGGCACATTGGTACCTGATGCCTTTGCTGTAGTTGAATCATTTACCTATTTAGCGATGGTAATTGTAGGTGGCATGGGAACGATGTTTGGACCTATCATCGGCGCAATCGTACTGACCACTTTGCCAGAGTTACTCAGAAGTTTAGGGGATGCCCGTCTTCTTGTTTATGGTGTTTCTTTAACCCTCGTTGTTCTGTTTATGCCTGGTGGAATTTTGCAGGCTTTTCAAGCAATCAAGGATAAACTTTTTAAATCACATTGATTTATATCTACAGAATATTGATATGTCAGAAAACATCTTAGAAGTTACCAATTTATGTAAGCATTTCGGCGGTGTAAAAGCGGTCGATGGTATTTCATTCAAAATCCCAACTAATTCCATTCAAACGATTATTGGTCCTAATGGTGCAGGTAAATCAACCACCCTGAACTTGTTAACAGGTGTTTATTTACCAACCTCTGGATCGATTACCTATAACGGCATTGAGGTCAATTCACTCTCTTTACATCAACGTGTTCATTTAGGGATTGCTAGAACCTTTCAAAAGATTCGCTTGTTTAAACAATTGTCTGTGATTGATAACGTGATTGCAGGCTTTCACATTCACCATAAAATTCCTTTTTGGCAATACTTTATCCCTGCTGGCGAATATAAAAGAAATCGACTTGACTGCTATAACCAGGCACTTGAGCTATTAGATTTTATTGGTCTAAAAGATAAAGCCAATGAACGAGCTGGCTCTCTACCTTACGGCTCACAACGGATGCTCGAGATTGCCAGAGCCCTTGCGACGAAACCTAAAGTTTTCATGTTAGATGAGCCTGCCGCTGGTCTTAACGATACGGAAGTACAGTTTTTAATGAGTCGCCTGCGACATTTACAGGCACAAAATATGACCATTATTTTGGTAGAACATAATATGAAATTAGTCATGAATATCGCCGATCAAATTTTTGTTATGGATCACGGCGAATATCTGTTTGATGGCAGCCCATCAGAAGTGCAGTCCAATCCAAAAGTGATTTCAGCATATCTAGGTAGTGAAGGAGCGATTGTATGAGCGCACTATTAGAAGCTCAAGACTTAGAAATCGCCTACGGTGAAGTAGCTGCCTGCCAAAATATCAGTTTTACAGTCGGTCAAAATGAAATTGTGACCTTAATTGGTTCTAACGGCGCTGGCAAAAGTACCACCATGCGCGCTATAGCAGGGGCTATGTACCCTCGTAAAGGTAAGATTTTATTTGATGGTGTCGACATCACTAGAATGCCTTCCTTTGAGAGAAACAAACTAGGTATTGCTTTAGTACCTGAAGGTCGCCATGTCTTTCCATTTTTGACTGTGATGGAAAACCTAGAAATGGGTGGCTACTGTCATCGAAATAATCGTCCAAAAATGAATTCCTTGATTGAGAAAATGGTAGCGATGTTTCCTAAGTTAGGGGTCCGAGCCAAGCAAAACGCTGGGACATTATCGGGTGGTGAGCAACAAATGCTAGTGATCTGTCGCGCCCTCATGTCTGAGCCGAGATTGTTGTGTTTAGATGAACCGTCCTTAGGTCTGGCGCCAATTATTGTGCAAGATATTTTTAAAACGATTCGAGAAATTAATGCGAATAATACCAGCGTTCTCTTAGTCGAGCAAAACGCACACTATGCACTAGGCACTGCCTCGCGTGCTTATGTTTTACAAACCGGTAAGATTCTCACGAGCGGTAATAGTAAAGATTTAATCAATGACCCAAAAATAAAAGAAGCTTATCTAGGCACAAGTTAAATTCGGAGACAAGTATGGAAAACATTCTTAACAAATATGCATTAACTGGCAAAGTTGCTGTAGTGACTGGTGCTGGCCAAGGAATTGGTAGAGCTATATCTATAGCCTTTGCGCAAGCTGGTGCCAAAGTTGCTTGCTTAGATTTGATTGGTGAAAATGCGACTAGGACTGCGCAGGAAATTACTGATGATGGTGGGATTGCCCTTGGCGTGCAGGTAGATGTTAGTAATGAGGCCTCGACACAAAACGCGATTTTGAAAGTAATGCAAGCCTATGACGGCATTCATGTCTTATTAAATGGCGCTGCAGCTAAAGACCCAAGTGGCAGTGTGGCAGATTACTCCTTAGAAGATTGGAATAAAGCGATTTCTGTTAATTTAACAGGTGCTTTTTTAATGAGTAAAGCAGTGATACCGCATATGGCGACTGCAAAGAACGGCTCAATTATTCATATCGCTTCTCAATTAGGTAGAGTTGGTACAGCTAATCGTGCCGTGTACTGCGCCATTAAATCAGCTTTAATAAATTTAGCGCGTGCCATGGCGATTGATCATGCAGCGCAAGGCATCAGAACGAACACGATTTCACCAGGCGCCGTCGAAACAGAAAGAATGACGCTACGTTTTGGCACAATGGAAAATGCCCGTAAAGAATTAGGGCCGATGCATTTACTCGGCAGACTCGCTCAGCCAGAAGAAATTGCTCTGGCTGCACTCTATTTAGCCAGTGATGCATCAGCCTTTGTAACAGGGTCTGACTTGCTTGTTGATGGCGGTTATGCTGCACAATAAGTTTTCTGACTTATTTGTGAAGTAATGAAAAGATGTCTAGCAAGCACCCATCGATCGCTGCGATACTTCATCAACAGAAAGTTGTAGGTATTTCGGCGATAGAGGCACTTCAAACTCAGCTAAGCTTTACTCAGGAGACCAACGCGCAGTTGCATTGTCTGTCAAAACTGATTGAGCCTATTTCTCCAAAGCAAGGCCCTCTTACTGGCCTTGGTCTGATCCATAAAGATATTTTTAATATCAGACACTTTGAGCCAGGTTTTGGCCTTGGCAAACCTACTTTGGTAGAGGGTATTCAAAATGCTCGAGTGCTGCAAAAATTGGAAGATGCTGGAGCGATAACGCTGGGTACTGCAGTCATGGCGCCCTACGCCTGTGGTGCTAGCTCACAAAATGCTAATTTCCCAAGATGTATTAATCCCCTGCACCCAGATTTTGTAGTGGGCGGCTCATCGAGCGGCTCAGCAGTTGCCGTTGCCTCGGGTATGACACCCATCTCTCTTGGGACGGACACGACTGGATCGGTCAGAATACCCGCTGCGAGTTGTGGGATTTTAGGCTTAAAAACTACGCGAGGATTACTTTCAAAAGAAGGTGTAGCCGAACTCTCACCGACCTTGGACTCCGTGGGCATACTTGGCAACCACCTCGAGGATATCGAACTCATTCTGGGACTACTGGCAGAGTCTGCGCTCACTTCTGTAGATTCTTTTCAGAAAAAAAACCGTATTGGACTTTGGTTACCGCTATTCATCGACCCAAAGATTCGCCAAGCAATCCAAGCATATTTGCACAATTTAAAATCTGTAGAACTCATTGATATTAACGAATTTGATCTGTTGAAGTTCTTAACCGATCAAGTGTTAAGTTATGAAGCGAATCAACTTTATGCCAATCTTCTGGATCAAGTGTCCTGCCCTAGAACGTTAAAAACGGTATGTAAACAAGGGAAACTGATTCCTGAATCAGATTATTTAGAAATCTTAAATAAGCAATCTAATATCTCAAGTGCTTTCATCCAAAAGTATTTTACTAATTTTGATGTTGTACTTTTACCTACTTTCACTTGTTCATTACCGAATTGGAATGAGGTGGAGATTGGTCATGCTGATTTTGATAAAGAGAAATTAATCGGACTATTTCATTTAATGGGATTTATTAATTACTTAGGTATTCCATCCTTATCAATCCCCATCGGTCTGGATCATTTAGGTCGTCCCTTAAGTATTCAAGCAGTTGGTGCGCCGCGATCAGAATTAAGTCTGATTGATTTCGCCAAAAAAACTCTTATCCAACAGAAAGGATAATTTATGACACGTCCATCACCTTATTGGCTCGCTTTATTCCTTAGCTTTTATTTGAGTATTTTCTGTGGGCAAGCCACTCAAGCACAGACCACTTATCCACAACGTGCTGTTCGCGTCTTAAACCCCTCATCACCAGGTGGTGGTGCGGATGTGATTGGTCGCATTATTCAACAAGAACTCACCAAATCATTAGGGCAAACTTTTATCGTAGAAAATCGTCCTGGTGCAGCGAACATTATTGCTACTGAGATTGCTTCTAAGGCAACGCCTGATGGTTATACTCTGCTGCTTGGTACCACAGGTACTTTTGTGACCAACCCCTTACTCTACGAAAAATTATCTTATTCAAACAAACAGTTTGAAGCAATCAGTCTCGTTGCTGATGCACCGTTTATTCTATCTGTGCACCCTAGTTTGCCGGTCAATAATCTAGCAGAGTTAATTGCTTATGCTAAAGAAAATCCAAATAAATTGTCTGTTGCCTCCTTTGGCAATGGTAGCTCGTCCCACTTGGCTGGAGAGTTATTTCAAATGCTAACGGGCACGAAACTCATTCACGTGCCTTATAAAGGAAGTGCCCCCGGCATGGCAGATTTACTCGCTGGCAATATCTCCATGACCTTTGATAGTGGCCTATCTTCTATCCCGAATATTCAAGCAAAGAAGATTCGACCCATTGCGGT
>CAISYI010000225.1 GCA_903889595.1 uncultured beta proteobacterium | reverse complement strand
GTAGTCTCTAAGATACGCTTGGAAAGATGGTGACCGATAAAACCGTTTACACCTAGGATTAAGATTTTTTTAGCCATATTGGGTCATTCGCCTCGGATATTGAAAAGTGATAATACTGCATGCTATAGACAGTATTCTAAGTCTTTGTGAAAGTAGTCAGTAATTTTTGCAAGTCCTGAACGCTGACAAGGGATTCATTCTGTCGAAGTTCTTCAATTAACAGGCCACCCCGATCTGGACAACAACCTACAATTTTACCGTCAAATACACCAAGGCCTAAAGCCTGAGTGCTTGGTAGGGAATTCGGTAAAATTTTACGGGCTTTTGCAACGACTAGTTGATGCTCGCCTAACATCGTAAAAGCTCCAGGGTAGGGCGGGGCAACCGCACGGTAGAGGTTATAAACTTCATGGCAACTTGCTTGCCAATCAATCAAACCATCTTGGGGTTTGCGACCGCCAAAGTAACTTCCCTGTGAGAGATCGTTTTTTGATCTAGGAATCTGGCCTTGAAGAAGTTGCGGCAATACTTTTTCTAAGGCAATCACTGCCGCTTGGCTGACTTCATTAAAAACCTCGTAAGCAGTTTGGTCAGGACCAATTCGCACCACTTCTTGGCTGACGATATCGCCCGCATCAGGTTTAACTTCCATCACATGTAAAGTCGCACCCGTTTCATGCTCGCCGTGCAGGACTGCCCAGTTGATTGGTACTCGACCACGATATTTGGGGAGTAAAGAGCCGTGCATATTGAGCGCTGCCAACTTAGGGAGCTGCAAAATTGTCGTTGGAATCATTTGCCTAAAATAAAAAGAAAACAAATAATCAGGTTGTATTTGTGCGATCTGATCTTGCAACTTAGGGTCACTTAGGTCAGGGTCTAAAAGAACCGGAATTTGATGGGCCTGGCACAAATTAGCGACAGACTCAAACCAAATGTTTTCACTGGGACTATCTGCATGAGAAATCACGAGGGGAATCTCAAATCCACCCTCAATTAAGGCCCGCAGACACTTAACACCTACAGTGTGATAGGCAAATACAACTGCAGTGTTATTCCGAAGCGTCAATCGTCTCACCTGAAATTGCATCATCTTGCTCTAAAACACCCATCACAACATACCTAGGTCGCTTACGAACTTGTTCGTAGATCCGACCGGTGTATTCACCTAATAGGCCGACTCCGAAGAGTAAAACACCCATCAGGAAAAAATTCAAGGCAAATAAGGTAAACACACCTTCCACTTCAGCACCAAGAATGAAGCGACGCACTAATAGCAGAATAAATAATAAGCCTGAGGCAATTGCCAACAAGATGCCAATTAAAGAAAAAGCTTGCAGGGGCATCACGGAAAAGCCCGTTACTAAGTCAAAATTTAACCTGATTAATTGATAGAGAGAATACTTAGACTCGCCTGCAAAGCGCTCCTCATGTTTGATCTCAATTTCAATTTTTTTACTTGCATAGGTGAAACCTAATGCAGGAATAAAAGTATTGATTTCTTTACTTTTTCTCATCAAATTGACCACTCGCCGATCATAGCCACGCATCATGCAACCTTGGTCAGTCATGGTGATACGGGTGATGCGGTCCCTTAGTTGATTCATTGCCTTAGAGGCATAACGTCTGAAATAGGAATCTTTTCTAGCAATACGAATCGTGCCTACATAGTCATATCCATCAAGTAGACACTGCGCAATGCGGTGGATTTCCTCTGGAGGATTTTGTAAATCCGCATCTAAAGTGATGACAAAGTCACCGTTCGCATAAGAAAATCCAGCCATGATGGCCATGTGTTGACCAAAATTACCGTTAAATAAAACCACCCGTGTGGTGTCGGGGCGTTTGTCAAACTGCTTAGCTAGGAGTTGAGCTGATTGGTCGCGACTGCCATCATTAATAAAAACCACTTCATAGCGAACTTTTAAAGTATCGACCATAGTGTCCAAAGCGGGATAAAGCCGATCAAATAATGCTTGAAGACCTTCCTCTTCGTTGTACACCGGAATCACAATAGAAATCAGGGGAGACTCTGGCTTTGCCGGAGTAAACCGTTCCATTGATGTGCTATGAATGATATTTTTTGACATGGGGTAATTCTAAAGGTTTTTTGTGCATCAATAACAATTGATGCTTTACGACACAGAAATTCGGCTAGCGGTGCCCCTTATTAGCCTAAGACGGAAAGAAGGGCATTTTCTAAACTAGTAACCACTCTCTCTACATCAGCATTTGTCATTTGGGCAAATAAAGGCAGAGTTAAAATGGATTTACCTACTCGCATGGCGTGTGGTGTAGATGTCGGGTC
>CAISYI010000224.1 GCA_903889595.1 uncultured beta proteobacterium | reverse complement strand
TGCTGACTTAGTTGAATTTGCGATTAAATTACCAGGAAGAGATATAGATGCACCCGTATGGCTACCAATTGATGCTAAATTCCCGATTGAAGATTACTTGAGACTTTCTGACGCACAAGATCGGGTCGATATACTTGAGATTGAATCTGCAGGTAAAGCTCTCGAGACGCGGATCAAATTAGAAGCGAAAAAGATTCGTGAAAAATATATTGAACCACCCCATACGACAGACTTTGCGATTCTGTTTTTACCCACTGAGGGCTTGTATGCAGAGATCATCCGACGTAATGGTCTAATCGAGTTTTTACAAAACGAGTATCGTGTCTCCGTAGCAGGACCTTCGACTTTCTCGGCGATGTTAAATAGTTTACAAATGGGCTTTAAAACTTTAGCAATTGAAGAACGCTCTTCTGAAATTTGGAAAACTTTATCTAAAGTTAAAACTGAGTTTGGTAAATTCGGAGAAGTCATTGATGCTACGAAGAAAAAATTAGAAGCAGCTTCTAAACAATTTGATTCTGTAGATACCCGAACTAGACAAATTAATAAAGCTTTAAAGGGCGTTGAGGTTTTGTCGATGCCGGATGGTCAACACATTGGCTTAGATCTTGAGGATGATACTGATCCTGAAAGTTAAAAGTGGTCGGTATTCTGATAGTTAATTTTGAAGTTGATTCGATTTTCTGTAGTGTTTTTATTTAGGCAAGCCTAGATTATCGTATTGTATCATGGCATCCATCGGGCGTTTATCCATTGTTTTAAGTTGTTGGTAAGCATTCACAATATTATCAATCTGATCACGCTTTATATGGTGCGATGTAATCATGGATAATTTTTCGTTCTTTTTAATTTCCAACTCTTCTAGATGCCGGCTTTTAGAGTTCTTAACAACCTTGCGCTGTAATAATAATTTGAATCTGGACAGAAAATCTTTGAATTGAAACAGGATGTCTGCACCTTTTTTTATATTCATAAGCTATATTTTTTTACTGATTTGAAGTAAAAAACCTTTTGAGCGAATCAATTTTTTTTAAAAGGTTTCTACTTGGATTTTATCTGTTCATCCCATCATAAGCACTGTCAATTCCTTAAATTTTTATGGTTATTTCCAAATATTGACCTTGGCAAATACCCTAGTTGTTTTATTCTGAAATAAGATCAGAATAGATTGAATTTGTAGATAATTAATTAAAACTATTAGGGGACTTTTGTTCAAAATGACGCCAATTTTTCGCATTTTCGCTGTTCTACTTCTGAGTCTAATTAGCTCGATACCCAACTTGAGTCAGGCTCAGTCCAATTATCCAACTCGCCCCATTAAATTAATTGCACCATTCCCGCCAGGTGGCACAAGTGATCTACTTGGTCGGATGCTTGCCCAGAAATTATCGGATGACTTAGGCCAACCGGTCATTATTGAAAATCGTCCCGGCGCCAGTGGCAATATTGGTCATGAGATGGCCTCTAAAGCTGCACCAGATGGTTATACCTTGTTATTGTCCAATAGCAGTACGGTGGTAAATAATCCGTTTTTATACAAACAAATGAGTTTCGATTGGTACAAAGACTTTAGTCCGATCTCTTTGGTAGCGATTGCTGGACAAGTTTTAATTGTGCATCCGAGTGTGCCCGCTAAAAATGTGGCTGAACTCACCGCACTAGCTAAAGCGCAACCTGGAGTGCTTAATTTTGGTTCTGGTGGTAAAGCGATTCAGTCGCATATTAGTGGTGAGATGTATAAAACCG
>CAISYI010000223.1 GCA_903889595.1 uncultured beta proteobacterium | reverse complement strand
GTCAGCAATTTTCAACACCAATTGAAATGTATCAATGGTTATTGAATTTAGGGTTTTCAGTATATCCACCCCTTGATCGTGATAAAAATGTTGAAAAACAAGTTAGCAAAGTGAGGCTTTCTGTTCGTGGAAGAAATTTTGTAGGGTTTGAGATTGAAAATGAAAAAAATGTATGAGCTATTAGTAGTAGGCTCTGGAATTGTTGGGCTGGCGCATGCTTATGAAGCTAGAAAAAGAGGTTTGTCGGTCGCAATTGTTGAGCAAAATGCCCGGTGTACTGGTGCATCCATTCGTAATTTTGGCTTTATTACAGTCTCTGGTCAGGGTGTAAAAGACACTTGGCGAAGAGCAGTATATTCGGCAAAGGTTTGGAGAGAATTGACCCAATTGGCTGGCATCAAGATATTGCATCAAGGTACATGGATTTTATGCCAACGTCCCGAGGCAGTGGAAGTAGCTAAAGCTTTTTTAAAAACTAAAATGGGTGAAGAATGCACCTTTTATGAAAAAATTAGTTACAAAGATTTACCACGTTTGGGATTTGAGAATACAGGTAATCTAAGGCTGGAAGAATCTTTAGGTGTTCTTTATAGTCCTCACGAATTTAGAGTTGAATCTAGAGAAGCAATTCCTCGGTTAGCTGATTATTTGCAAACAGAAATGGAGGTTGATTTTTATTGGAGCACTGAGGTCTTGTCCATAGATGACTCATCCATTCTTACTTCAAATAATCGTTTCGAAGCTGATCGGGTTGTGATATGTCCAGGTTCGCAGTTGACAGGAATTGCCAAGTCATATATTCGAAAGCATCATTTAGAATTATGTACCCTTCAAATGTTTAGGTTAAAAGTTCAAGAGGGTTTTATTTTGCCTGGTAGTGTAATGACAGATAACAGTTTAGCCAGGTATCTTGGCTGGGCTGAGTTACCTGAGGCTCAAGCACTTAAAGACCGTATCGCCAAAGAGATGCCAGAGTATCTAGATGAAGGAATTCATTTAATCGTTGTGCAAAGTGCAGATGGGAGCTTAGTAGTCGGTGACTCGCATCGGTATGGCTCGGCTGAAGAAGTATTTGCGAGTGAGCGAGTTGAGAGTTTGATCATCAATTTGTTATACAAGGTTTTAAACATCACTGAGCATAAGGTGATGGAGCGATGGACTGGCGTTTATCCTTCTTCAAGCGTATCGGATGCGTTGATTGAAAAAGTATCTCCAAGAATTAGAGTGGCAATCGTGAGTAGTGGCACAGGAGCAAGTACAGCTTTTGGACTTGCAAAAGATAATTTTGATGAATGGTTAAGTAATGATTAAAACTTCAATTAAAGCAATTGTTTTTGATTGGGCAGGAACAACAGTAGATTTTGGTAGCCGTGCTCCCATGGGTGCATTTGTGAAATTATTTGAATCTGAGGGCATCCATTTGACTATTGCTCAAGCACGTATTCCAATGGGTATGAACAAATGGGACCATATTGATGAACTTTTAAAACTTCCTGAGATTCAAAAACAATGGATTGATTTGCATCATCAATCTCATACTAAAGAGGATGTGGATCGTTTGTTAGCTATTTTTGTCCCTATGAACAAGGTTAGCATCCGCGAGTGTGGCCAATTAATTCCTGGAGTAGCAGAGCTTTCCAGAATTCTGCGCGAGCGGGCAATCAAAATTGGATCTACAACTGGGTATACAAAAGAACTGTTAGATATATTGCTGCCAATTGCTAAAGGTCAAGGGTACGAAGTTGATGCCATGTCTTATTCGGGAGATACCCCTTTAGGTCGACCTTCCGCTCAAATGATGATTAGGTGTGCTGAACAGTTAGGCAATGACAATCCCCTCGCATACATCAAGATTGATGACACTCAGCCAGGGATCGAAGAAGGAAAGGCCTTTGGATGTTGGACGGTCGGAGTAGCTTTAAGTGGTAATGCTCTTGGACTTTCTTACGAAGAACTCAAGGCAATGCCTCAAGAGGAGTCAATGCCCTTACAAGAGTCTGCTCGTAAGGCAATACAAGCAATGGAGCCAGATTATGTTCTAGATTCCGTTGCTGATTTATTGCCTGTAATTGATGAGATTAATAGACGATTAGATTTAGGTGAAAAGCCAAATTCTTGGAAAACAGAAAAAGCATGAATTCTAAAATTTTGGTAAATGGTGTCAACTATCAGTGGCCTAAGAAACCCACGGTTATCATATGTATTGATGGTGGTGATCCTGAATATATTCAATATTTATTAGCCGAATCCGCAATTCCCAATATTGCTAAATTTATTCAAAATGGATTTAGTACGATAGCTGATGGCACGATGCCTAGTTTTACTTGTCCCAATAATATGTCGATTATTACAGGCACTCCTGCGTCTAAACATGGAATTTCAGGAAACTACTATTTAGACACTAACACCTGGGAGCCTGTTGTCATGACAGGACCTGAGCTTTTGCGAGGCGATACGATTTTGGCAAAATTTGCAGATGCTGGTGCAAAGGTAATTTCTATTACTGCTAAAGATAAGCTTCGTAAACAGCTAAGCAAAAATTTAGATTTATCTAAAGGCAATATTTCTTTTTCGTCTGAGTTTGCAAGTCAATGCACCATTGCAGAAAACGGTATTGAAGATGTTATCGAATTAGTTGGAATGCCTGAACCAGATATCTACTCTATGGACCTTTCATTATTTGTTCTCAGAGCAGGTATTAAATTGTTAGAGCGTGAAATGCCCGACTTGATGTACCTCTCGCTAACCGATTGGGTTCAACATAAATATGCTCCAAGAGAATTTGAGGCTAAACAGTTTTATCAAGAGCTAGATCTATGTTTTGGTGAGTTAGATCGTTTGGGTGCGGTAGTTGGCCTTAC
>CAISYI010000222.1 GCA_903889595.1 uncultured beta proteobacterium | reverse complement strand
ATCTGCCAATAAGACTAAGTAATCCATTGGATCTAAATCACCACTACCAAAAAATTGACCTGGTGCAAATTCAGTTTTTTTAATTGCGCTTGCAAACTCTGGAAATACTGGTTCGCCTGAAGGAGTAAGTCTAAAGAGAATATCCGGCATAAAGATTGGCACGAGCCTAGCTAAAGACTTTTGAAAATCGATTATCATCTGCTCACACTCTGAATCAGGAGTCCACAGATCATCGCGAGACTCGACTAAAGTCGCACCTAATTTTTTACCAAGCACATCCTTAATTTCTTGGCTGGCAGAAGTAATGATAGGTGTTACAGCTAGGATGCCTGGATTGAGCATGGATTCTCTAATAACCCCAATGCGTTTACCGGCAAGTTCTTGATCACGTACTTCTTTTTTAATAAATGGTGAATATGCTGGTAAAACGCTCGATCTTGGAACGGTTGTATATGGGTCTCTTGGGTCGTAATAACCATTTTCAGGATCTTTTAAGGCATCCAAAATCACTGCGCAGTCATCTAAAGATTTTGCTAAGATGCCAGTCCTATCACAATAAATATCTGCGCCGATGGCGCCACCATCAAAGCCAAGCATGGCTTTATGGGGCAGGATCAGTGCAACAGAATTATGATTTGAAGGGCCACGTGTGGATTGTCTGGTTTCTTCACCAAGGCTTGCTGTCACTAAATTGGCACTCACTGATACCCCAGATCCGGAGCTAGAACCTAAGGATGCTGACCTAGTTGTGTCATAAGGGTTTGATGGATTACCAGCCCATGTTGAGCGCTGAAATCCAAGAACTGAGGGTAAGACTTTTTCAGGGAAGTTTTTTCCACCAGGATCACCTGCACGGCCGTTGTATTCAGTCATCGTGGCTTTTGCGTAAATAATGGCGCCTTTTTTTCTTAACTGTTCCACCAAAATGTGATCTCTAGCTGGAAAGTCGATGTCATATTTGGCATCTCCACCACCCGTTGAGCGCATATCTTTAGTATCAAAGGCATCTTTAAAAGAAAAGACTACTCCGTAAAGTGGTAATTGATCTAATGGAGGATTATTACCGTACTTTTCATCGAGCATTTGAGCTTGTTCGAGAGCATCTGGAAAATGACGAAACATTTCACAAACTGGGGGAGCACCTAGAGGTAACTTTCCTAAACTTGGATGTAGGTCAAAGTCTCCCTGACAGGTAACAGAGCGCTCGCCACGAATATTTAAAGTAGCTAAGGTATTTAATTGACCAGCGTTTTCTTTGCCCACAATCATGCCAAATTGTTGAACAACATGATTATCTGAGGCTGTGGAGTCCATTCGCCCAAATTCTATGGGAGGTCCTTGATAATCTTCAAGGTTAGGAAGTAATTCTGATGCGGCAAGCGTTTCTAGTGGAAACTGAATAGGCGCTCCAGCTCGAACGACACCGGGTTGTGAGGGGAGTTCAGCACCATCTCTAGTTACTAATAGGCTAGAAGGGCCATTATATTTTTTTGCTCTTTCAATATATAGCTGGACGATTTCAGTACAAGTAACTTTTCCTGCACAAATGGCCGTTTGAATATCTTGAATGCTTGCTTCAATAACGCTAAATTGTTTATTTTCCATGTTGTCTCCAATTCGTTTTATTTTTTTAATTTATTAACTAAGAGTTTAATACTAAGCAAAACCAAAGGAGACAAATTAAGGTACGGAACAGAGAGTATTCCGTACTTTTGAGATTACTTTGTTTTTAGTTTTGCAAAAGCACTAGCCATCGCACTTGGTTGTTGTATGGAAGGCGTTGTTTTCGGATTTTTTAAATCCTTTTTGAAGTTGCCATTATTGTTCGATTTATTTTGAGAGCCAATTTGATTATTTTTAAATTGTGCTGAAGTGTCACCTAAGCGCATAGTTAGAGCAATACGTTTACGGGCAATATCAACTTCAACTACTTTGACTTTTACAATTTGGCCAGCTTTAACGACACTATGAGGATCTTTTACAAAGTTATTGGCTAAAGCGGATACATGAACAAGACCATCTTGATGAACACCAATATCTACAAAAGCCCCAAAGGCAGCAACGTTGGTAACAACACCTTCTAAAATCATATCAACTTTGAGATCTTTCATTTCTTGAACAGAGTCATCAAACTGCGCTGTTTTGAACTCTGGACGAGGATCCCTTCCAGGTTTTTCTAATTCAGCCAAGACATCAATCACTGTGGGTAATCCCCATTGTTCAGTGACAAACAAGTCTGGCGATAAAGTTTTAACTTCACTTGATTTACCCAAAATTGCCGACAAAGGACGATTAATATGGCTGATAATTTTTTCTACGAGGGGGTAGGCTTCTGGATGAACAGAAGAAGCATCTAAGGGATCAGCTCCGTTCGGAATTCTTAAAAAACCAGCCGCTTGTTCGAAGGTTTTGTTACCTAAACGTGGTACTTGATGAAGATCGCTTCTGCTTTTAAAAGCGCCATGCTCATCGCGATATTGAACAATACTCATAGCTAAATTATTATTTAACCCAGATACCCTAGCTAATAGTGGGATCGAGGCAGTATTTACGTCTACGCCAACCGCGTTGACGCAATCCTCGACTACAGCTTCTAAGTTTTTTGCCAGTTTACTCTGTGAAACATCATGTTGATATTGACCGACACCAATTGATTTAGGATCAATTTTCACGAGCTCAGCTAATGGATCTTGTAAACGTCTAGCAATCGATACAGCACCTCGAATGGAGACATCTAAATTCGGAAACTCTTTAGCTGCAAGTTCAGATGCTGAGTATACGGAGGCTCCCGCTTCCGATACAACAATCTTACTTAACTGCAGGCTAGGATATTGTTTTATCGTATCAAGCACCAATTTATCGGTCTCGCGACTAGCTGTTCCATTCCCAATCGCAATCAAGGTTACCTGATGAGCGGTACAAAGTTTATTAATGGTGTGAATGGAACCATCCCAATCTTTTCTGGGTTCATGAGGGTAGATGGTGGCAGTATCAAGTAACTTTCCAGTAGCATCAACGACGGCAATTTTGCAACCCGTTCTAATGCCTGGATCAATCCCCATCGTTATATGCTGACCAGCAGGGGCCGCAAGTAATAAATCTTTTAAGTTTTGACCAAAAATTCGAATTGCTTCCTCTTCAGCTCTCTCTTTTAATTCGCCCATCAAATCAAGTTCTAAATGAATGGAGACTTTGACCTTCCAAGTCCAACGCACTGTATCTGCTAACCATTTATCAGCAGGCAGTCCTTGCGCTCGAATCCCAAATTGTCTGGCAATCATTTGCTCACAGGGGTTAGCTTCTTGTTTGCGAAGCTCATCAAGTTCAAAAGGAAGTACTAAGCCAACCTTTAAAAAGCCCTCATTTCTGCCGCGAAGAAGTGCAAGCGAACGATGTGAGGGAATTTGTGAATACGACTCAGAAAAGTCAAACCAGTCTTGATATTTGGCTCCTTCAAGCTCTTTTTCTTTAACAAGTTCAGACCGAATTAAACATTGATCTTTATAAAATTGGCGTAGTTGACCAATTAATTTAGCATCCTCGGCAAAACGCTCCATCAAGATTTGTCTTGCGCCATCAAGGACAACTTTGATATCACCAAAGCCTAAATCATCTCGAATATAGCTTATGGCAGCTTCTTCCGGAATTAAATTTGGATTAGATAATAAATCAGTAGCAAGGGGCTCTATGCCTGCCTCTTTAGCAATTTGAGCTTTTGTTCTGCGCTTTTGCTTATAGGGTAAATAAATATCTTCAAGATCTTGTTTGGTTGTGGCATTCTCAACTTGACCTTTTAATTCATCAGTTAGCTTACCTTGTTCTTGAATGCTATTGATAACAGTGGCACGACGATCTTCTAGCTCACGAAGATAAGTAAGTCTCTCTAGTAACTGGCGTAATTGTGTGTCATCTAAGCCACCAGTAATTTCTTTACGGTACCTAGCAATAAATGGCACGGTTGCACCATCATTTAAAAGTTCAATCGTAGCGATTACTTGAGCAGGGCGGACAGCTAGTTCAATGGCAAGACGTTGTTCAATCGGTGGAAGCATTTTTATGGTTTTCTAAAAAAAAATTATTTTACACTTATGCAATTGATGAAATTTACAAACAGAAGGGTAGTAAAAACTTAATCAATTTTTAAATATGATCTGATGATGAGGATTAAAAAACAGAAATCACCACGAATGGTGATCTCGCTTGATTAAAGTGATTGGGCGATATTAAAACTCGAAACCAATTTTTTTTCTGATTTCTGCAGAATCTGCACCCGTGAGAATACTGGCAAGTTGCTTGGCTAATTCAGGATTTTTTGCATTGGAACAAATACCAAGAGTGTAATCAGTGGCAAGTTCAAACTCTTTAGGCAACAAACCGACTAATTCACAACCTGGCGTAATATTAATCTCGGTAACTTGAGTGCTACCAATAAGGTTTTCTTCATCGCTGGCAGCCATCGCGGCCATCGCTACAGCACCGTTGGGATAAGTTCTAAATTTATCACTATGTGTTTTATCGAGGCCAAGCGTTTTCAATACACTCATTACATGAATCCCAGCCGTTGCCTTTTCAGGATCCGGGAAATAAATACCATTTGAAGATAAAAGCGTCTGAAGCAATTCCTCTCTCGTTGAAATTGCCGGAGCGACCTTACCTGATTTAATTGCAACGCCAGTTTTAACTAAGCCTAAGGACTGTTGAGAACCAGCGATAACGTGACCTGATGTAATAAGTTGATCAATCAATTGCTTAGTTAAGATGATCAGATCACATGCATCACCAGCTAGTAGTTGATTACGCATTTGACCCACTGCATTAAATGTCGCATTGATTTTGCATGAAGTGCTTTTTTCAAAGTCTGCTTGTATTCCTCTGACAACTCCGGCGGCGGCACCACCACTTAATATTACTAATTCCACTTTAGAAATCCTCTAAAAATTAATTAATCGGGTTTAATTTGAGCGGACTTCACAATCGCCGCCCATTTTTGTATATCTGCTTCTAAATATTTATTAAATTCTGCAGGGGACATAGATAGAGGCGCAGCACCTTGTTTAGCCCATGTATCACGAACTTCTTGTGAAGAGATAATTTTTCTAATCACCGTATTCAATATGTTAACAATTTCTGTTGGCGTTCCTTTTGGGGCCATGATACCTAACCAAATGGTCGTTTCAAATTTCGGAACTCCATCTTCTGCTACGGTTGGAATGTTCGGCGTAATATTTGATCTGGTTTTTCCAGAAGTAGCCAACGCCCGTACTTTGTTTTCTTTTACAAATTCGTTCATTGTTGTCACTGCATCAAACATCATATCTACCTGACCACCAATAACATCAGTTCTAGCTCCAGAACTTCCTTTGTAAGGAATATGAGTAATATTGACTCCAGCAAGCGCATTAAATAGTTCGCCAGCCATATGATAAGGAGTGCCATTACCGGAGGAAGCAAAGTTCAATTTGCCTGGCTTGGATTTAGCTAAAGCGATTAATTCAGGTACGGTTTTCACAGGAACACTCGGATTGACGACTAAAATCAAATCAGAGAAGTTAATCGGTGCAACACCAATAAAATCTTTCATTAAGTTAAACGGCTTGTTTGGAATCAATGACTCATTAACTGTTTGCGTATTGGACATCATGAGGAGGGTGTAACCATCATTCGGTGACTTCGCAGCAAAGTCGGTACCAATAATAGATCCCGCTCCAGGTCGATCTTCCACAATAAAAGATTGTTTTAATTCATCTTGAAGACGCTGTGCCATAAAACGAGCATAGTTATCAGCTGGTCCACCAGCAGCGAAAGGTACGATAATTTTTACAGGTTTAGTTGGATAGCTTTGCGCTGAACTGTTCAAACTAAAAGCAATAAAAGCCAATACTTGTAGACTTAATAAAGCATACAAAATTTTTCTCAGATGGTTCATGGTTGTCCCCAGATTGAAATGGTATTTTTAGAAATAATATGTAGTTATAGCATTTTAGATTGCTTTTACAATACTAACAATAAAGTATCTTTATCAAAAATTGAGTTATCGTAGAAAAATGGAAATATGCCTTCGCCAATTAGCTTTAAATCATTTAGGTATTACTTTACCAGCAGATAAAGTGGCTGCAGTATTTCAATTATTCGATGATTTCACAATCAAACCTTTGCTGAATGTGAGTCAAGTTTATGATTCATCTCTTTTGGTAATCCCTGGTAAGCCTGTTAAACCAAATCTAGTGTCTCCTTTAGCGGTTAAAAGGAGAGCGATGCATACCGTGGAAGGCCGGGCTATTGCGATTCATGCTCTTGCTCATATTGAATTTAATGCCATTAACCTTGCCTTAGATGCTATTTGGCGTTTTCCTGATATGCCGGATTCATATTATCAAGATTGGTTAATTGTGGCGAAAGAAGAGTCTTATCATTTTTCATTATTAAACAATCACTTACATTCTCTAGGATATCAATACGGAGATTTTCCAGCACATAACAGCTTATGGGAAATGGTTGAAAAGACAAAAGACGACGTTTTAGCGAGAATGGCTTTAGTACCCAGAACGATGGAGGCCCGCGGGCTGGATGCTGTCCCCATTGTAAAAGACCGTTTTGTTCAAGTAAAAGATGTCGAGATGGTCAGAATCTTAGACATTATCCTAACCGATGAAATTGGCCACGTTGAAATAGGTAATCGATGGTTTAATTATTTATGTGATTTACGTTCACTGAACCCAATTGATGTTTTTGAAACGTTATGTGCTCAATATAAGGCACCGACTCTAAAAGGGCCATTTAATATTCCAGCAAGGTTACTCGCTGGATTTACAGAAAATGAATTACAAGTCCTACAAAATCAAGCTACTGCTGAAGGAGGATAAGAGATGCTGATTACCCATTTCAAAGATTCATTGGAATTAAAGGATTCGATTGGTAAAGATGTTGGTATTAGCGATTGGTTGCTAGTAGATCAAGAACGCATTAATCAATTTGCCAAGGCTACCGATGATCTGCAATGGATTCATACCGATCCAGAAAGAGCAGCTAGGGAATCACCTTTTGGAAAAACAATTGCTCATGGATTTTTATCGATCTCCTTGATTCCTCATTTCATGTACTCTTGTTTATTTTTTGAACACTCGAAGCTAACTGTAAATTATGGTCTTAATAAAGTTCGATTTACTTCTCCCGTTTTGGTTGGAAGTAAATTGAGAGCTATTTTCAAAACACTACAAGTCACTGATGTCAATAAAGGAGTTCAGATTGAATGGCAGGTGAGTATGGAAATACAAGGACAGGAAAAACCCGCGCTAGTCGCAAGTTTTTTAATTGTGGTTTATCACGAATAGGTTGTATTGCTTTAGATACTTATTTAGGTAAGGACAAAACTTGTTGCCAAGCAAGTATCGCAATTGGCTTGGCTTTGCTGCCTGCCTCAAGGGCTTTCTCACTGGCAGCGTTTCCTTGCAATGCTCGAAATAGTACGCCTTGTAGAATAGCGGCCATTCTAAACATATTAAAAATAATGTAAAACTCCCAGTCTTTTTTGTTTTCTATCTGTTGACCTGTTTTAGCCAAGTATTGTTGTAAATACTCTGACTCAATTGGGATACCGAGTTCTTCAAATGGACTCCCAGCAAGGCCACGAAACAAATCAGGTGCAAAACGCCAAGTCATCATATGATAGGCGAAATCTGAAAGTGGGTGACCAAGTGTTGATAGTTCCCAATCTAATAAAGCTAGAACCTTTGGCTCAGTTGGATGAAAAATCATATTATCTAAACGAAAATCTCCGTGAACTAAACGGGTATCGTCATGACTAGGAATATTCTGAGGTAACCATTCAATCAGTTGGTCCATCGCTGGTATTAATTCCGTTGCAGAAGATTGATATTGTTTGGTCCACCTTGCGATTTGGCGACCTATATATCCACCAGCTCTTCCATAATCACTTAAACCAATTACGCTAGTATCTAAAGCATGTAACTTGGCAATGGTGTTATTCATTTCGTTGAAAATGGCGGCTCTATCCGACGGTTGCAAACCAGGTAAGCGAGGATCCCAAAAAATACGACCTTCCACAAAATCCATTAAATAAAACTCAGCACCAATGACAGCTGTATCTGTGCAATAAGCTAATGGCTTCGCAACCGGAAAGTCGACATTATGTAAGGCTTGAATTACCTTAAATTCCCGATCTATTGCATGAGCACTCGGCAATAAATCACCTTCGGGTTTTTTGCGCAAGACAATTTTTCTGGACCCAACAGTAAGTAAAAAAGTGGGATTAGACTGGCCACCTTCGAACTGTTTTACTTCCAGTGATTTAACTTCACTTATCCCTTCAATATGCTGAATCATCCAATCAAGTAATTTCTGTTGATTGAAGCTAAAAGGGGCGTTGGTGCTGCTAGAAGTCGTCATTGCAAGAATTTAGAGTGGTTTGGCTTCGATTAAACGAAAAGTACCCATTGATTTTGCCAGGATATCACCAGACTCATCATAGGCTGTAGCTTCACAGAACTGGATTGCTTTACCAGACTTTAATACTTTACCGTGCGCTTTAACTTTTCCTTTAGCTGCTTTCATAAAGCTTGTCGACATATCAATCGTCATCGCTGCGCCATCATGATTCATTTTGACTTTGGCAGCCATCGCCATCGTGAAGTCAAGTAATGTCATCATCACTCCGCCATGGGAAACGCCAAACGAATTGGTCTGCCAAGGTTCAATCTCAATCGTAACTTCAACCAAATCGTCGGAGATTTTTTCGGCTTCAAAGCCCATTTTTTCGATAAAGGGAATTTCAATTCCAAAGTATTTTTTTGTCATATTTAATTATTTATTAATTGAGAAGTTAAATTCTAATCACTCCATCTGAATGAAGCTCAGGAATGATATTGTATAGATTATATCTAGCTACAAATTGCGTTTCATGATCCCAAGCCCGCTCAATCATCATTTTTCCAATTCTGGCTTTCGATAATATGTCGATGGCCTCACCACTGACATAAACTTGCCTTGCTGCAATAGCGCTATCTGTAAAGTGAATTTCTTTTGCTAAGGGCGTTTGCATTAAAGCCTCCACAAAAGCCCCCGCACCGTAAAAATCCTCTAAATTAAAGCGGTTATTTGATCCGGAGCAGACAACGAGGATGGTTTGTTGAGAATGACTAGTTATCAGTTTTTCAACAATGGCTTGAGTATTTAATAAACTTCCAACGTAGACCTTTTTTGCAAGCTGACTATCTTTTAAAGCTAAGGTGCCGTTGGTGGTGCAGTACACTAAATGACGATTGGCAATATCTGCATTACAAAGAGCGATTGGAGTGGGTTGAATAAATCCATCTAGGGTATCAGCGTTAATTTCACCAGAATAAAGATGATTTTGAAATTCAGCTTGGTCTTTAAGTTGTAATGCCTCCGTGACATTACGAACTGGCACTACTGATAAACATTGATGAGCAAAAGCAGTAACAATCGAGCTCGTGGCAAAAAGAATATCAAGAACAACCACTATCTTATCGTTGAGAAGATCTGGATTAATTTCCGCTTTGGTGGTCAGGACATGTACTTTCAAGATTTGCCTACGTCTCGTAAATTTTTCAAAGCAGTGAACACACCGTTTGTTTTTAGAATCAATCGAGTTCCTACCCATAAGTTACATTGTGCAAAACTCATTCTTGATCCAGCTTTGGTGAGAATAAATTCAGAATGAACCCAATCGCCAGGTTTTGGGCTAGCCACAAAATCTGCATCTAAGTGGACGGTAACGAGATTCTGGGGAGGGTTAGCACAGCGTGCCAAGTTATATCCTAAAACAGAATCGGCCATAGAAATAAGCATTCCTCCATGAGCCGAGCCCCATATATTAGTGTGCTTATGGTCAATTGGCACGCCGAAGACTCTTTCGGAAAAGCCATTTGCATGCTCAACTTGCTTGAAATACCATGGGCCAAGCATGGTCAGAAATTTTTCTGACTCAGGCAATAATTCATGAGACTGAAATTCAGCAGGTATGGAACTTTGGGTTTTAGTCATTATTAGATTGTATTCAATCTTTCTATTTGTTTAAAAATTCTCGTGTATCTCTAATGATGATCAATGGTGGATTCCTATAAAGTTATTTCATATATTGCATTTATTGCGTTTAATTTTATCATTAGGACTGGTTCACAAAGATGCCCAATTTATATAGTTTTATAAGTTGCAAAGGAAAAAAGGATGACAACACTAGAAAAAGTAGGAAAAAAATTACTAACTAAGATATCTGATAAGGACATTGAAATGGCTAGGGTAGCCCAAAGGTGCATTATGGAATCACTTGACCACTCCAAAGCAGCAGAAATTACTTTGACGACAGATAAAGGAAAATATCCATCAATTGCATTACCCCCAGCGTCTTTAAGAATGATTGGTGAGATTTTAGGCGCCATGAGTGAAGGCCGTTCAATTACCCTAATGCCTTCAAAACGTGAGTTCTCCACAGTTGAGGCAGCAAATTTCATTAACGTTTCTCGACCATTCATTATTAAGGAAATTGAAGCTGGAAAACTTAAACATCGATTGGTAGGAACTCACCGTAGGGTTCTTTTGGAAGACCTTATTGAATATAAAAGTGCAATGCAATCAAAACAATATGCTGCACTAGATCGTATGGCTGAAAATGCTAAAGAGTTGGGCTTAGATTAATAATATGGCTGGTAATACAAAATATACTGTAGTTTTAGATGCGAGCGTTTTGTATTCTGTAATTATTACAGATGCCTTAATGAGCATTGCTGTAAAAGGACTTTATGCTGCAAAATGGACTAAAAAAATTGAAAAAGAGTGGATTTCTTCTCTCGAAAAAAATCGTCCAGATTTAAAAGGACGTTTAGGTACGCGTCGAGACTGCATGAGAGAAGTTATCCCTGACTGGGATATTCCAGAAACATCTTGGAGTTCTTTAGTTAATTCGTTAAATCTTCCCGATCCAGATGATCGACATGTTTTGGCTGCAGCTATTTGTGGTCATGCAGATTGTATTGTCACTAAAAATCTTGAAGATTTCCCATTGAACATTACATCTCTTTACGGTATTGAAATCATAGACCCAGATCAGTTCATTATTAATCAATGGAGCCTTGAATGCATCCCAGTAATGTCAGCTTTCAAAGAAATGCGTGCCAGAAGAAAAAGGCCCACTGAAAGCGTAGAAATGTTTGCACAAGCTTTTGAAAAAAATGGTTTAATCGCAACCGCCCAAAAAATTAGGGAAGCGCAAGAATTGATTTAAAGGCAATTAATTACAAAAAATTTAACAAAGGCATAATTTATTTAACAACAGCTTAGATTCTAAGATCCTCATACTTTTATGTTTAATTCAACTACGAAAACTCTTATTAATTCCTTTAATCTGATCGAACTTGATAAAATGACGTCATGTATACAATTAAAGAAATTTTTTCCACTTTACAAGGGGAAGGTAGTCACTCTGGCAGAGTAGCCGTATTTTGTCGTTTTACTGGATGTAACTTATGGTCTGGTCGCGAGGAGGATCGTGCAACTGCGCAGTGCCGCTTCTGTGATACTGATTTTGTTGGTACAGATGGCCTTTTAGGTGGTAAATATTCCACAGCTTTTGAGCTGGCTGACACTATCGAAAAAGAGTGGCTGACTATGAATCCCTCTGAATCTCATCGTTACGTGGTTTTTACAGGTGGTGAACCACTTCTCCAGTTAGATCAGGAGTTGATTTCGGCTCTTCACCAAAGGTCTTTTGAAATAGGTGTTGAGACCAACGGTACGATTAAACCGCCCAATGGGATTGATTGGTTATGCGTCAGTCCTAAGGATGGAACGGAACTTATTTGCCTTGTGGCTGATGAGATTAAATACATTGTTCCGCAGTTGAACGGTGAAATTGACAAGAAATCGATCGTGCAACGCTTAAAGCGTTTTGAGAACATGAATTTTAAAAACTTCTTTATTCAGCCAATGGATGGTCCCAATCGTGATCGCCATTTGCAATTTGCAATCTCCCTTTGTAAAGAACGTCCAAAGTGGCGTTTAAGTATTCAGCAACACAAATATATCAATTTGCCTTAATTTTTGAAAGATTGAATGAAATTTTTTGAAATCACGCGTCATCTAGAGTTTGACGCCGGCCATCGAATCCCCAATCATCTGGGTCAATGTCGCCATTTACATGGGCATCGTTATCAAATTGAGGTGACCTTAAAAGGCGAACTCTCTGACGTTACTGGCTCCTCAAATGAGGGCATGATCATGGATTTTGGAGATATTAAACGAATTATGCAAGAGACCATCATCGAGCCATGGGATCATTCCTTTTTTGTTGCAAAGTCTGATGCCGTAATGGTAGATTTTCTAAATACGATTCCAGGACATAAAACAACTGTTCTTGACGATATTCCAACAGCTGAAAACCTTGCAAAATATGCATTTGAATTACTAGCTCCAATCTTAAATAGTCAATTTGACGGCAAAATAAAACTTCAGCGTTTAAGGTTGTATGAAACACCAAATTGTTGGGCAGATGTGATTGAAGAGTGAAAATTCAACATCTCATGAACATTGGATGCGCTTGGCAATGGAGCAGGCTGAGCTTGCTGCCAATAAGAATGAAATTCCAGTTGGTGCAGTGATTGTTTATCAAAACGAGTTAATTGCCCAGGCACACAATCAGCCCATTCTGGATTCAGATCCATCATCTCATGCTGAAATGAACGCATTACGACTAGCTGGAAAAAAACTTTCTAATTATCGATTGCCAGAGTTAGACTTATACGTCACTTTAGAGCCTTGTCTTATGTGCGCTGGTGCCATCATGAATGCTAGAATTTCAAGAGTGTTTTTTGGCGCTTTTGATCCTAAAACTGGAGTCGCAGGATCGGTTTTAAATGTATTTGGGGAAAGCAAACTCAATCACCATACTGATGTACAAGGAGGTATCTTAGGAGATGAATGCGCCCATCTGCTAAAAACCTTTTTTAGAAATAAACGATCGAATAGTTAAACCATCTCCAAACCATGTCACTCATTAACCAACCACAGACAAAGAATTTAGTAATGCCTAAAACAATTTACTGTTTCTCTCCCTCTGGTAGAT
>CAISYI010000221.1 GCA_903889595.1 uncultured beta proteobacterium | reverse complement strand
TTTTTCTACAGGCCAACTTAATATGAAATTTAAAGTGATCGTCACGTCTTTTGTACTCTTGCTAAGTTCAGGATCTGTTTTAGCGCAAATTGCTGAGTGCATTTCTGTTGAAGTAGGTGTGACACCGCCCACATTTACGTTTAGGCCATTTGGACCGCCAATCGAAGGCGGGATGCAACCAATCCTGGGCTTTGTAGATGGTATGACATGCTTTTTAGCAGGCGAAGAAGGTACAGTTTTTCATCGAGGCGTTATGGCTTACTGCAAAATAAATCAAAGTTTAATAGAGGTTCCCTGTGGTAATTAAATATTCTCTTTTCTTAGTAGCCATCACTTTTTCATTACTTTTAAAGGCTGAAACTAATCTGGACGTTAATAAAAGTGAGTCAAGAGCTATTGAAAGAACACGCAGCAATTCTGTTCCGTCAGCCCCTTATGAGGGAATACCCAGTGGGTTACCCCAAATCATTCTTAACGGATATATGACGCGATTGATGCCTCAATATTGCATCTTTTTTGTTCCCGGACAAGGCGGTGTATGTCAAGTATTTTGGGATAGGGCGGTCAATAACATCACCCGTCCTGGCGGTAGCACTAAGTTGGCTTACTGCGAAAATATGGAAACAGAGTTAAATGCCAATCCAGCAGATGGTTGCCAAGAAACACTCCAAGAGTGTATTCAATATGCAAAAGAGATGCGTCCTCAATTGCAATCAAATATTAATAATTACTGCTCTCATTAGGGGTTTGATAAAAATTAGGTCAGCTCACCGTAGCCCAAGTAATTTTTCAATAAAATAAAGGGTTCGAAGCCTAAGTTGGTCGTCAATTAAGCCCCAAAAACTCATTGCACAGTTTATTGCACAGCCCCATTTTCAAGCTGTAATTTATTCAAATTATTAGAGATTTGAGCAACAACGAATTCATCTAAGGCGTAGGTCGCACGTTCGAATCGTACCGGGCAGGCCAAGTACCCAACTGGCCCTTGAGATGATATTAAAACCACCTCCGGGCAGTTTTAATTTGGTCATTAATCATTATTAGAGTAAGGTGAGTTCTGATTGAAGCAATCTAATTTTTAATAACCACTCCTTAAAGTGAGTAAATTAATGATCCTTTATAGTGCCCCTCCATCTTATTATTCAATGATTGGTCGTTTGGCGTTAAATGCAGCGCAGATATCATTTGAAAATCATCATATGGATATTCATGTACGTAAGGAGCAACTTGCCCCTTGGTATATTGCGCTTAACCCCCACATGACTGTACCTACTTTAGTGGATGGCAAAACGATCTTGATTGATAGTCAAGATATCTTGCGCTTAGCAGCAACCCAAGCGGGCAATCAATGGCTTGATATTGATCTCAATCTAAGCCCTCAAATTGAGGCAGTAGTGAAAGCACACTATGCAATCCCGATTGAACGCTTGACCTTTTGTAAGGCAATGCTTCATTTACCAATCTTGAAGTTTATTTTTCCACGCGCATTGGGCGGCATCATTAAGGGTCTTCAGGCTCAACTTGCAACAGCAAAAGATCCTGCTGCAGTCCAAGCAAAGATTACTTTGAACCAATCGCGGATTGCTTACTTTACTCAAGGCGCTAGCTTAAAGGAGAAGATGGCATTAGAGCGTAATCGAGTGAGCGCCTATTTAGATCAATTACCAACTCTAGGCAATTTCTTATTTGGCGATAAACCTAGCTCGGCTGATATTGTTACGGCTGTTTTATTTGGACGCCTAAAAATGATTGGTGAGTATGCCTTGGTTACCAATCATGCTCGAGGACTTGTTTTAGACCAGTGGTTTAGCCGCATGCAACAACAGACCGCTTTTCAAAAATCTGACATCTGGCTGCGCTTTCAATGGTGGCGCATTTTGCTTAGAGGCTAAAAGACGGTGTTTGTCGGTTTACCCGACAAATTTGACATCTGACCAACCAACCGCCTGCCAATGCCATTCAAGATCCACGGCATTCCACCTGACACCACGATTCTCAGTGCCTACTGGACAACAATAGCCAGCACCTTAAAGTCATTGTCTAAGCTATTGTTTTAGCTCATTTTTAAAGCTTCTAAGGCGTAGGTCGCACGTTCGAAT
>CAISYI010000220.1 GCA_903889595.1 uncultured beta proteobacterium | reverse complement strand
TCCACCAATAAATACGAGCAGAAGCAAGTGACCCGCAAACATGTTTGCAAATAACCGCAAGGCAAGTGTGACGGGGCGGATCAAAAAGTAGGTAGCGATTTCAATTGGCGTAAGAAGTATGTATGCAAACTTTGGAACACCAGGCAAGAAAGCAATCCCTTTCAAATATGGGATGAGGCCCTGACGTTTAACTCCAATTGCGTGGAAAATAAAATAGCTAAAACCGGCTAGAACATACGGAAATGAGACGTGAGACATTGCTGGGAACTGCATGAAAGGAATGATTCCAAAGACATTATTTACAAGCACAAAGGTAAAGAGCGTAAAGAGAAAAGGTACGTAGGCCAAAAACCCACTTCCAATAATTTCTTCGCCTAAGTCTTTGCGGACGAAGCCGTAAATTGCTTCTCCTGCATACTGCAATTTTCCTGGAACTATGGCTGATTTACGCGCTGCAAGAATAAAGAATGCTGAAATTAAAATAACAGAGAAGAAAACAAGTGCAATTGGTTTTGTTGAATACGCACTATGTCCAAAAATTGGCGGAAGATTGAAGTCCGTTGTGCTTGGAGGAACAAATCCTGCGCCGCTGGCAAGATGGCCAGTTATATGCACTGTTCCCACTCACCTTTCTTACAACGCTAGCTAGCACCGGACTTTTCTAGAAGACGCCCAAACCCTATTGGAGAGAGCAAAAAACTGAAACTCAAGACAAGGCTGCGGGATGTGTTATTCGCGACCAAATCGTAGCCAGATGAGGTAGATAGAGGCCCCAGCACCCAAAATTAGGCCTCCTAGCAAGAAGTAGTGGGTGTGAAGCCAACGGTCTAGGCCATAGCCAATTCCGCCCCAGATCAAGAGACCTGAAATCAGGTATCCCATGATCGACCAGACTGCGCCCTCTTCGTTATTTCTTGCCATCTAGCTAGCCCTGCTTTCTTGCTGAGTCATCTGACAAACCGTTTGTGGATGGCAATGGTAACCCGATTCGGAGTTTTAGAAATGCACGTATCTCCCCCGCTAGCCACGCTGCCGTAATCGCCAGTGCCGCCACGGCAAAGCTCGTTCTGTCCACGGTCTGTGGAGCTGTGGCTTTAGAAACAATAAGTAATAACGCGCCCATCACGAGAACTTTGGCAAAGTAAGAAAACATCGCAAGCCCCATCACGGCAATTGGGTCAAGGTTTTTGGAGAGCGCTGAAATAAGAAGATGTATTCCAAGAAATATAACAACGGTTGCACTTGCAACAAGAGCTCCCCAGAAACCAGCGCGATGACGAACTAACGCTGCTCCAATTGTCGTAATAATTGCAACGGCAGATGCTGGAATAATGGCGCCACGCCACATAGACATCGTTGGATCATCATTCATAACTTGCCATCCCTTGCATAGAACGCATTGATGCCGATCTAGTAAAGCTTGCACGTATTTGCAAGAAAGATAAACCTGCAATTACCGCAGCAAGTAAGAGCGCCATCCAAAATGGCTCAAAGCCTGCAACAACAGTTGGAAGGGCAAACATTGCGGTCCACAGATACAGAATAATAACTGCTTCGCGCTGTGTGCATCCTAAATCAAGTAAGCGATGGTGCAGGTGCTCTCGATCTGCAGCAAACGGTGAGCGTCCTGCTCGAAGCCTTCTGGTTATTGCCATAAGCAAATCAATAAAAGGAATTGCAAGAATCGTAAATGGAAGTAAAAGCGGAACTAAAGTAGAGCGAGAGTCCTGACCGGCAATAGCATTGATGTCAATCTGACCCGTTAGAGTGATCGCAGCTGCTGATAACAAAAGTCCAAGGAGCATGGCACCTGAATCTCCCATGAAGATCTTCGCTGGGTAATAATTAAAGGGTAAGAAGCCAACGCACATTCCAATTACTACTGCAGTCACCAGAGATGGGGCGCCCGCACGGTTAAAGCCATTTGTAACAGCCAAAATATAGGAGAAGGCGAAGAAGGCAATCGCACATATCGCAACAATTCCAGTGGCAAGCCCATCTAGCCCATCAATGAAATTCACAGCATTAATAACAAGCATCACAAATACAACCGTTAACACCTGGCCGATATTTGAAGGCAGCGTATAAATGCCATTGATCGGTAGCCAAAGAATTTGAACACCGTGGAGAAGCAAAATACCTCCAGCTAGTGCTTGCCCAGCAAATTTGGTGAGTGCATCTAAATCAAAACGATCATCAAGTGCGCCAAGCAACATCACAAAAGTTGCTGCTTCAAATATTCCTGTCAGCTCTCGCCCAAATGCAGCGCCTGCTAATGGAAGATGATCAACTATGAGGAATGTGATCGCCATAGATGCCCACATACCAATACCACCCCAGCGAGGTGTGATGGTTGTATGAATGTCCCGCTCTCGAAGTTCACCGAAAGCACCGGAATGCATGGAGAGATTACGAATAAGCGGAGTAATGAGAAAACAAAATGCCGCAGCAAGTGCTGCAGAAATTAAGTACTCGCGCATAGACCAATCACCTCGTGGGTAATACTAGCGAGGGTAAACAGGGAATTTTGCAGTCAGTGCACGCACATCTTGCGAAATAGCCTGAGCTTTTGAAGGCTCCCCGCCATCTTTAATTGCCCTAGCGATCAGTGATGCAATCTCTTTCATCTCCGGTGCACCCATACCTTGGGTCGTGGTTGCAGGTGATCCGACACGGATACCGCTTGTGACAGCAGGAGATTCTGGGTCATACGGAATTGCATTCTTATTTAATGTAATTCCAGAAAGACCACAACGCTCATCCGCAATTTTTCCATTAATGCCTGTGGAGCGGATATCAATAAGAGCTAGATGTGTCTGAGTTCCACCTGATACAGCGCGCATTCCCTCCTCTTCAAGGCCTTTAGCGAGTACCTGACAATTTGAAATAACATCCTTTGCATACTTTTGATATTCAGGTGTTGCACATTCCTTTAAGGCAACTGCTTTGCCTGCAACAGCGCTCATAATCGGACCACCCTGCATTCCAGGGAAAATTGCTTTATCAATTGCTGCAGCATGCTCTGCCTTTGAAAGGATCATTCCACCGCGTGGACCACGCAATACTTTATGAGTAGTAAATGAAACAACATCAGCATAAGGAACAGGTGATGGGATTGCTTTGCCGGCAACTAAGCCAATGAAGTGAGCAGCATCGACCCACATGATGGCTCCAACCTCATCACAGATCGCGCGGACTTTTTCGAAGTCAATCAAACTTGGATAAGCGGTTGCACCGGAGCAGATCATTCGCGGGGAATTCTTTAAAGCTAAATCACGTAGCTCGTCATAATCAATGAGCTCATTATCTTGGCGCACCCCGTATGAGACGATATTGAACCACTTACCGGAAAAGTTAACTTTAGAGCCATGCGTTAAATGTCCGCCATGTGGCAATGACATTGCAAGGACTGTATCTCCTGGCTTAGTGAAAGCCTGGTATACGGCAACGTTTGCACTTGCACCTGAGTGAGGCTGCAAGTTTGCATGCTCTGCTCCAAAAAGTGACTTTGCACGCTCGATGCCAATTACTTCAGCTTTATCTACTTCTTCGCAGCCACCGTAGTAACGCTTACCTGGATAACCTTCTGCATATTTGTTTGACAGTGTTGATCCAAGCGTTGCAAGTACTGCAGGTGATGTGAAGTTTTCACTTGCAATTAATTGCAGATTATGGCGCTGGCGCCCTAACTCTGAAAGAAGTACTGCGGCAATATCTGGGTCTTGTGCTTGCAGCGCTGGGAAATCTGGACCAAAGAAAGTATCTGATGTGGACATGGTCTAAGCCTATGCGCTGGATGCTGAAATATCAGGAAGAAGAGATTGAAGTTGGGCAAGTGAGATTGCTCCCACTCTGGAAACCTCTAAAGCGCTCTTTGTGCCGATGACCGACCTTCGAACCACTGTGGATAGTGGGCCGATTGGAAGAGCGCCTTCATCAATCTCAAGTGCAATTTCACTGCCAGCAACAATGTTATTGGGGGAAGCTACTACACCCTGCCCGGCCATTGCAGCGCTAGCCACAGCCAGAGGGCCACTTTGCTCTAATAGTTTTAATAAAAATTGCCTTGACGGAATACGAAGTGCAAATTCAGCAAGTGAACCCTCATCGCCTAAATCCCAACTCAACGCGGGTTGTTTCATCAATTGCATCGTGAGTAAACCTGGCCAGAACTTTTCTGCAAGCTTCTGCCACTGCTCATCAAAGTCTTGAGCAATCCCGGAGACGGCTGAAATATTGCCCACCATTACTTGGCAAGCCGTGCGAGGCTCATCCCCTCTAATCTGATGAATCTTGGCAACAGAACTTTGATTAAAAGCATCACATGCATACATATATCCATGCTCAGCAGCCACAACAATAATTCCACCACGCAAAATTGAGATAAGGGCTCGGTCAATGCTCGCTGCAAAATTTTGTGAATCTAGAACAATCTTCTCACCCATTACAGCGTTACTTCTTTCTGAGTGACTACCTCTACCTGTTGGGCAATATGCGCATCAACCATCGCATGGATTGAAGTACCAAACTCTGAATAAGTTTCAGAAAGAACTTCTCCTCGTTCATGAATGGCAGAGACAAGATCTCCTCTATTGAAAGGAATAACCGCCTTTATCTCTATGCGTGGTCTTGGAAGAGAAGTTTCGATTGCTTTTACTAAAGTGTCGAGTCCAAAGCCTGTTCGGGCAGAGAAGGCGAATGAGTTGCTCTCTTCTCGCAAGAGTTGCATCAGGACTTCGGGCAGAGCGATATCTGCCTTGTTGATTGCAATAATTTCTGGGATGTCTCCCCCGCCAATATCGTTAATCACTTCACGCACAGCGCGGATCTGCTCACGCGGATCAGGGTGTGAACCATCAACTACATGCACGATGAGATCAGCGCCCGATACCTCTTCAAGGGTTGATTTAAATGCTTCAACAAGTTGATGCGGTAAGTGCCTAACAAAGCCCACGGTGTCTGAAAGTGTGTAAATGCGTCCATCAGATGCATTCACTCTGCGGACCGTGGGATCAAGTGTTGCAAATAGCGCATTTTCAACAAGGACGCCAGCTCCGGTGAGTTTATTCATAAGAGATGACTTGCCTGCATTTGTATAGCCTGCAATTGCAACGGAGGGAACGTTATGTCGGTTGCGCTCTTGACGCTTTGTATCTCTGGCAACTTTCATCTCTTTAATTTCATTGCGAAGCTTTGCCATCTTGTCATTAATGCGGCGACGATCAGTTTCGATCTTTGTTTCGCCGGGACCGCGTCCACCAATTCCACCTGCTTGGCGTGAGAGAGAATCACCCCAACCACGAAGGCGCGGCAACATATAGCTCATCTGCGCTAATTCAACTTGAGCTTTACCTTCACGTGATTTTGCATGCTGGGCAAAAATATCCAAAATTAATGCAGTGCGATCAATAACTTTTACTTTAAGTTTTGATTCAAGTGTGCGCAATTGGGCTGGTGAGAGCTCACCATCGCAAATAACGGTATCTGCCCCCGTTGATATAACTGCCTGCTTT
>CAISYI010000219.1 GCA_903889595.1 uncultured beta proteobacterium | reverse complement strand
CCATTTTTGGTCAATAAAAAAACCTGGACCGCTGTAAGTCCGAAGTTACTCCCATTTGCTGATGTTGTGAGTGATGACTTACCTTTATCTAGGCTTTTACGATTATCTTTGTTCCAAATTACTGTTGGTATGGCTGCAACGCTATTAATTGGAACATTAAATCGTGTCTTGATTCTTGAAATGGGTGTAAGTGCTTGGTTAGTAGCTTTGATGGTGGCATTACCTTTAGTTTTTGCCCCATTTAGAGCTTTAATTGGTTTTAAATCGGATCAACATCGTTCAGTTTTGGGGTGGAGACGAGTTCCCTATATCTGGATTGGTACTTTATTACAATTTGGTGGCTTATCTATCTTACCTTTTGCATTGATTCTCTTGTCAGGCGATACCCTATGGCCAACCTGGTTTAGTCATGTTGCTAGTGGTTTAGCCTTTTTACTAGTTGGTGCTGGAATGCAGACGACACAAACTGCAGGCCTTGCACTAGCAACGGATATTGCAACTGAAGAGTCTCGTCCTCGAGTAGTCGCTTTAATGTACGTAATGCTTTTGGTTGGGATGGTCATCAGTGGCATTGTATTTAGTTTCTTCTTAAATCCTTTTTCTCAAATTCAGTTAATACAAGTTGTTCAAAGTGCTGCTGCAGTAACTTTATTTCTTAATATTATTGCTCTGTGGAAACAAGAAGCTAGACAACCTCATAAAACAAATCCAGCAAAACAGAGACCTGAATTTAAAGAAAGTTGGAATCAATTTGCGGCCAAGGGAAAATTAAAGCGTTATTTAGTGATGCTTGGTTTAGGTACTGCAGCTTTTAGTATGCAGGATATTATTTTGGAACCTTATGGTGGTGAGATTCTTCACTTAAGCGTATCTCAAACTAGTTTACTGACTGCGTTAATGTCAGGCGGTGCTTTATTTGCTTTTGCTTTAGCAGCGCGCTGGTTGTCCAGAGGTATGGATGCTTTCAGGATTGCCGCTCTGGCTTTATTAGTCGGTTTATTCGCTTTTTCAGCAGTTATTTTTGCTGAGCCCTTGGAATCAGCAACATTGTTTAGAGTTGGAGCTACCTTAATTGGATTTGGAGCAGGATTGTTCTCAATCAGTACATTGATCATCGCCATGAAAATGGACAATCTTGGTATGACCGGAATGGCTATTGGAGCTTGGGGTGCAGTCAATACCACAGCCTCTGGAGTTGCAATTTCTTTTGGTGGCTTAATTCGCGATTTGATTTCAGATTTTGCAATGAAAGGAGTATTAGGTGACGCACTTAATAATCCTGCAACAGGTTATCAATTTGTTTACCACATAGAAATTTATTTAATTTTTGCAACATTAATTGCATTAGGGCCTTTGGTAATTTATCAATCCAATCAAAGGATATCAACCAAGAAGTTTGGATTGGCAGAATTACCAAGCTAATTTTTATATAGGAGAAAGTTATGACTGGATTTGGAGCAATTACCGCAGGTTGGGATGTAGCATCACTTATTTTTACAATGTTTATTGTGTTTTTTCTTGGGCTAGTAGTTTATTTGACTTTAGAAAGTAAACGTGAAGGTTTTCCTCTAGAGTCAGAGCGCTTTGGAAAAATTACCAACGAAGATGGCCTTATTATGATGCCTAAGTCGAAGTCTTTCCTGACTGAATCTGGTAAAGAATATTTAGCTCCACTCTCAAAAGCCCCAGCCCCAGAAGTACTCAATGCAGTTCCAGCTCACCACATGAATGGCGCGCCATTAGTGCCAACAGGCAACCCACTACTAGCAGGTGTTGGCCCCGGTTCATATGCTAATCGTGCAGATGTTCCAGACGTAGGCTTGCATGGGGAGCCAAGAATTGTTCCACTTTCACAATTACCAAGTTTTATGGTTCATAAAAAAGATAAAAATCCTATTGGTATGACTGTTTATGGCGCTGATCAGAAACCTGCTGGTAAGGTAACAAATCTATGGGTTGATCATATGGAATCAATGATTCGTTATTTTGAAGTGGAATTAACCCCAGGCAATAATGTATTGATTCCCCTAAACTTTGCTTTGATTAAAGAGGGTGGCGTTAGAGTTAATTCAATATTAAGTCATCAATTTAGTGATGTTCCAAAAACAAAAAGTAATTCACAAATCACATTGTTAGAAGAAGAAAAAGTGATGGCATATTACGGCGCTGGAACTTTGTATGCAACTCCTGATCGTCAGGAGCCCTTAGCATGAGAACAGATCTCAATAATGGCCGCGAATATGAACTAGAGGCAGAGTACGGTTTACCTGAAAAACTTCCTGAAGCTGAAAAGGTCATTTGGCAAGGTTCTCCAAATGTTTGGAGAACTGCTAAAGATATATTCTATATTCGTCCGGTCATTGCTTATTTTTCATTTCTGGTTTTTTATCGAATTTATGATGGGATGGTTTTAGAGAATAGTTTGTTAGCAGTTGTTATTTCTACATCTTGGATGATTGCACTCAGCATCGTTTGTATTGGATTACTTGGCACTCTGGCCTATTTCACGTCTAAATCAGCCGTTTATACGATTACTAATCGTCGCATTGTGATGCGAATTGGAATGGCTCTCACTTTGTCATTTAATTTGCCACTTAAGGAAATTGTGAGTGCGGACGTTAAAGCCCAAAAAGATGGTTATGGAAATATCCCATTAAAGGTGAACCCTGGTACAAAAATTGCCTACTTTCATTTATGGCCTCATGTCAGACCAATGAACTTTAATCACCCTGAGCCGATGCTTCGAAACATTGCCAATGTTAAAGAAGTTGCTGCATTACTAAAACAGGCTTGGGCAACTGAAAATCAAATTTCAATCGACCAAGTTGCAACAAACCCACCAATGATTCAACCTGATCGTTCACGACAAGGTTTAAATGTTGGACTTACAAACGATTTAAGCCTAACGTAAAGAAACCTAATGTCCAATAACCTCATTCAATCAAAAATCTCCCCCTCGATCAAGGCTTTTGTTATCTGCATTGCCTTAAGTCTATTGGGTTATTCTATGAATAAATTATTCATAGAAGATAAAAATCAAATACAGATTGCTACTCCTGTTCAGATAAAAGTTTTGAAGTTTGAGGATAGACAAGATGGTGGGGTTACAGTTATTGATGCTACTACGAATCAAATTATTGATGTAATACAAGGTGAGGCTGGATTTATTAGAGGGATTTTAAGAACAGTAGCACGTGAAAGACGCATTCGCGGACTTGGAAAAGAGGACCCGGTCAATTTGATGTCTTTTAATGATGGCAGATTAGTTTTATTAGACCCATTAACAAACACTCAAATTGAATTAGAGTCTTTTGGATCTAACAATGTCGAAAGCTTTAAAGTGTTTTTGAAACATAGTAATTCATAGGAATCAACATGTCCAAACAAGTAAACTATTCATTAGAGATGGCAAATACCTGGGAAGACTTATATGCCCATGTTGAACTTGAAGGAGTTGACATCGGACCTGGAGACGCTATTCAATTGCATCATGTTCCAGTAGACTTGCCTTATGGTCAAAAAAGACGTTTTACTGGAAAGGCATCCTATTTTAAGGCCAGCAGTTTGAAGAGGTGGTTTATTCGAACCTTCTCTCGGTTTGAAATAACCATGCTTTATGAAGTAAGTTTTTCGTCAACACGATTTTCAAAACAGCGCGCAAGGGAATTAGACTTGCAAAAGAAGTCATAATAAAAAGGAGAATTTATGAATACCTTAGCCCCAGAATTTAAAGATGATTTTCCAATAAATCTAACTACCGATAAAGCTTTAGAAAATACTGTCTTAAGTCCACGTTTTTATACCACTGATTTCGAAGAAATGGATCGAATGAATATTGAGAGTATGCGTGGTGAGTGGAATAAGTTGATGAAGGAATTTGACTCTGATCCAAACCAGTCACATTTCCAACGTCCAGAAAATATGCTCAAGGATTATTCTGAATTGCCAGATGGTCTTTATCAAGAGTTTTTGGACTTCATGATTAGTTCGATTACTTCCGAATTCTCAGGCTGCGTTCTGTATGCCGAAATTAAAAAGAAAGTAAAAAATCCCGATCTTAAGGAACTTTTTGGATACATGGCCCGTGATGAAAGCCGTCATGCTGGTTTTATTAACCAATGGTTAAAAGATTTTGGAGTTGGTATTGATTTAGGGTTTTTAGCAAGAACTAAAAAATATACATTCTTTAAGCCAAAGTTTATTTTTTATGCGACCTACTTATCTGAGAAGATTGGTTATGCACGCTACATTAAAATTTTCCGAATCGTAGATAAGAACCCAGAGATTCGGTTTCATCCGATCTTTTTGTGGTTTGATAAATGGTGTAATGATGAGTTTCGTCATGGAGAAGCTTTTGCAGTATTGATGCGCTCTGATCCAAAACTACTATCTGGTGTAAACAAACTTTGGATTCGTTTCTTTTTACTTGCGGTGTATGCAACGATGTACGTCAGAGATCATTCGCGTGTTGAGTTCCATAAAGCACTGGGAGTTTCACCAACGCAATATGACAAAGAAGTTTTGCAATTGACTTCTGAAATTACAAAGCAGGTATTTCCATTTACGATTGATTTAGATAATCAGAAAGTTTGGGATAAGTTTGCTAAATTAAGAGACCTATCTGATCGGATGGTCGAATTTAATGAGCAGCCTGGCATTTTGCCAAAAGTTAAACGTTTAGGTACCGCCATTCAGGCCGGTATAACGTTCGTTAGTTTGTATTTAATTCCAGTCGTTCCTAATGAATTAAAAGCAGATTTCCGCTTAAAGCCTATTTGGTAGAAAGTACTTTAAATGAAAGGTGCTTTGTTTCCTTTTTTATTCACCATCTTTGTATGGTGGTTTAGTACGGGCATTATTCTGTGGCTTGACCGCCTTTCTCCAAAGTATTTTAAATGGATAATGGCGGTCAATACTGTTGTTCTATTAGTAGCATTTTGGGGCTTGAATGTTAGTGGTCAATCTTCAACCGTTGCAGATGCATATTGTGCTTTTTGTTGTGCTTTGTTAATTTGGGCTTGGCAAGAAATTGCTTTTTTACTTGGGTATGTCACAGGTTCGAGGAGAACTGCTTGTCCGGACGGTGCAAAGGGTTGGGTACGTGCTAGATATGCTTTTGAGGCACTTAATCACCACGAGTTAGCTTTGTTGCTTCTATTCATTGGTGTGGCAGTATGTAGCTGGAATTCAGAAAACCTCACTGGTTTTTGGACTTTTGTCATTCTTTGGCTCATGAGACAAAGTGCCAAGTTAAATATTTTCTTTGGCGTACTCAATCTAAATGAAAACTTTTTGCCGAAACACCTAAAGTATTTACAGACTTATTTTCGTCGTCGCTCTATGAATTACTTAATGCCAATTTCACTAGTGGCCTCTGGTATCTTCGTAGTACCTTTATGGAGTGGTGCATTGACTGAAGGTATTGCCTCTTTTGAGATGGCATCTAACGGAATTCTTGCGACCTTATTGACGCTTGCGATTGTTGAACATCTCTTTTTGGTTATACCGTTTCAACTTGAATTTTTATGGAAGTGGGGCTTTCGCGAAGAAGGGTAAATTATGGGACATTTAGACGCTGACATCTTGCTTGCTCAACCCAGAGGTTTTTGTGCTGGAGTTGACCGAGCTATTCAAATTGTGAAAGAGGCGATACGCCAATTTGGTACACCTATATATGTACGTCATCAAATTATCCATAATGCAAGAGTGATTGCAGAATTAAGTAGTGAAGGCGCTATTTTTATTGAAGAATTATCAGAGGTACCTGATGGTTCAACGCTTATTTTCAGCGCACATGGTGTTTCAGCTGAAATTAAGTATTTAGCGAGCTTAAGAGAATTACGTATTTTTGATGCTACTTGCCCTTTAGTCAATAAGGTTCATGTTGAAGTTCAAAAATTACATGCCGCAGGGATACCGATTGTGATGATTGGTCATCAAGGCCATCCTGAGGTAGACGGAACGATGGGACAGGTCAAAGAAAATATTTATTTGGTCGAAAAAGTATCGGATATTGCTCTGTTGCCCTTAGTTTGTGATCAACAAATTGCCTATGTGACACAAACCACATTATCCATTGATGAGACTCGAGAGATTATTACTGCTTTAAAAGCAAGTTTTAGCGATATTGTTGAACCTAAAAAACAAGATATTTGTTACGCTACACAAAATCGTCAAGATGCAGTAAAGGAGCTAATTCCATTAGTGGATGTGATGGTGGTGGTTGGTAGCGCGAATAGCTCAAACTCCAATCGACTTAGAGAGCTTGCAGCCAAGATGGGTGTTCCCGCATATTTGGTAGATGATCCGTTGCAGGTAAAACCTGAGTGGTTCTTGGATAAAAAGCGAGTTGGTATATCTGCAGGAGCGTCTGCACCTGAAAACTTAACCCAAGAGATAATCTCCGTTGTTCGCGATTATGGATTGCGCGTTGTAAAGACTCTGCCTGGTATTGTTGAAAACACAGTATTTTCAATGCCTAAAGGCTTGCAAAAAACTTCAACTTAATAAAACAAATCATTTTTCGTAATTATTAGTACTACTAGGGAAAATCCTTAGTATTTTTCATGGTATTTTTTAATATTAAGTGTAAAATTTAATTTACATAGTTATTCGTAAATTAAAAAATACAAACATGAAATTGCCAGCGTTCATCGAATTACTGAAGCCTATTACATGGTTCCCACCCATGTGGGCCTTCACTTGTGGAGCGATTAGTTCAGGCCAGGCTTTTAGTGAGAATTGGCAAGTTGTTTTGCTTGGCATTATTTTGACAGGTCCTTTAGTCTGTGCTTCAAGCCAAGCCGTAAACGATTGGTTTGATAGACATGTTGACGCTTTGAATGAACCGAATCGACCCATTCCTTCAGGGCGAATTCCGGGGAGATGGGGACTCTATTTAGGAATCATTTGGTCATTGCTTTCACTAGTAGTTAGCGCTTTTTTAGGAACTTGGGGATTTTATGCGACTTTAATTGCGCTCGCATTTTCTTGGGCATACAGCATGCCTCCCATACGATTAAAACAAAATGGCTGGTATGGAAACCTTGCTTGTTCAATTAGTTATGAGGGCTTAGCTTGGATTACAGGAGCTGCATTATTATCTGCAAGTCGTACGCCAAGTAATCCCTCATTATTATTTGCCGGACTTTATAGCATTGGTGCTCACGGAATCATGACTTTAAATGACTTTAAAGCAATTGAAGGTGATAAAAAAATGGGAATTCGCTCTCTTCCCGTTCAATTAGGAGCCAATCTAGCAGCAAAAGTAGCTTGTCTCATAATGCTCGTCCCTCAAGTGATTGTTTGCCTTTATTTATATTTTATAGATCAAACTTGGCATAGCTTGGCAGTCTTAATTTTGATACTTTTCCAAATGGGGCTTATGAAATTCTTTATTTCTAAACCAATAGAAAGAGCACTTTTCTATAGTGGTTTTGGAGTCCCATTATTTGTTAGTGGCATGATGGTTGCCGCTTTCGGTATTCGTCATTCGGGAGTTTGATATGTTAAGCGCAAATCCATCTACAACAATTATCAATCAGCAATCGAAAACTGATGGATCCTTAGGGTGGTTTGGAATTGTTCGACTAGGATTAGTGCAAACCTGTATTGGGGCAATAGTAGTAATGACTACCTCAACACTCAATCGAATTATCGTTGTGGAGTTGAGCTTACCTGCCTTAATACCTGGAATTTTAGTAGCACTCCATTATTTTGTTCAGGTGATTCGTCCAAAGATGGGCTTCATATCAGACCAAGGTAAACGTAAAACCCCATGGATTATTGGTGGTATGGGAGTATTAGCGATTGGTGGCGCCGCAGCCTCATTAGGAACCGCTCTCCTTGGTATAAATTTTATTCTTGGATTAATTGTTTCTTTTGTTGCATTTGTGATGATTGGAGTGGGAGTAAGTAT
>CAISYI010000218.1 GCA_903889595.1 uncultured beta proteobacterium | reverse complement strand
TTATCTTGGGGATTCTTTTTTAGAGAAAGGCCAATTTGAGGAGGCAAAAAGATATTTAAGTAAGTCTTTGAATAAGGCGGGTGATTTTTTTGAAGGCCTTCATGATTTAGGAACTGCTTGTGCAAGTTTGGGAGAAAAAGACAGTGCTCTTTTTTGGTATCAGAGAGCCTTGAAATTAAAAAATGACTCGTACGAGCTTTTTTATAACATTGGAAAAATTTTTGATGAGCTCAAAATTCATGAAAAAGCAATCGATGCATACGATAGTGCAATAAGGCTAAAGCCTGATTTTGCCGAGGCATGGTTCAATAAAGGGTGTGCATTAAATGATTTGAAGCGCCACACAGAGGCGATTGATACATTTGTACAGTTGATCAAAATTCAGCCACAAACTGTCAATGATTGGGATTATGGGGGAATGCTCTCTGCCATAAGTCGGGCATGCAGATGGGCTGATGTCGAGAGGCATAAAGACGCACTTATAAAAATAATAAATCTTAATAAAGGCATTAATCCTTTTGCTTTTTTAGCTCTTAATGATGATGTATTGCTTCATAAAAAAGCAGCAATTAATTTTACTCAGACTAAATTTTCTCCCAAAAATCACTTGAACCCGATTCCAAAAAGAGCTAAAAGTGACAAGGTTCGTATTGGTTATTTTTCAGCAGATCTTCATAACCATGCAACAACTTATCTCATTGCCGAGATGCTCGAATTGCATAATAAAGATCAGTTCGAAATCTATGCTTTTTCGTATGGCCCAGATGTTTATGATGAAATGCGTCAACGCTGTATGAATGCAGTCGACCATTTTCATGATGTACGAAATCTTTCAGATCATGCTGTCGCACAACTTGCAAGAAATCTTCAGATTGATATTGCAGTTGACCTCAAGGGGTTTACTCAGGATGGACGCATGGGTATTTTTGCTTTTCGGGCGGCACCAATTCAGGTGAGCTACTTAGGGTATCCAGGCACAACCGGGGCAGAGTATATCGATTATATGGTTGCCGATCCAATTCTGATTCCTGAATCTAGTCAATCTTTTTACACTGAAAAGATTGCCTATTTGCCTAATAGCTATCAGGTTAATGATTCAAAACGGGTGATATCTAACAAAGTATTCTCGAAGGCTGAATTAGGATTGCCTGAAAGCGGATTTATTTTTTCCTGCTTTAATTCAAACTATAAAATAACTTCAACAACATTTGATACTTGGTGTGATATTTTGAAAAAAGTAGACGATAGCGTTCTTTGGTTGTTTGAAGATAATCCAGAGGCTAAAGAAAATCTCATCAAAGAGCTATCCGCAAGAGGGGTCGATAACAGGCGATTGATTTTTGCTGGCCGCGTAGAGCATTCAGAACATTTGGCACGCCAACGTCTTGCAGATTTATTTCTAGATACCTTCCCTTATACAGCCCACACTACAGCGAGCGATGCCTTGTGGGCCGGATTGCCGATTCTGACTATGGTGGGAGATTCGTTTGCAAGCAGGGTGTCAGCCAGTCTTTTGACCGCGATTGGCCTTCCAGATTTGATTACTTATACTCCTGCTGAGTACGAATCTCTTGCAATTGATCTTGCAACTAATCCTGAAAAATTATATCAATTAAGAGCTCAACTTGAGGACAACCGTTTATCAAAGCCTTTATTTGATAGTAGATTATTTACACGTCATATTGAGTCGGCGTACGCCAAGATGTACCAGAGATATCAAGACGATTTGATTCCAGCACATATCTACGTAAAGTATTAGCAGTCATGTTTAAACTATTTAGAGGAAATCTTCACCAAGCTTTTCATCACAAAAGCACATGCGCTGCTTAAATCAAAGAATCCTCATCTTCAGTATTAGCCTCATTTGCTTTTTTATCGCACAAACGGCAAAGGCAGCTTTGGTAGATGATCTGAAGGATGGTCAGCATGTTTTATTAATGAGACATGCCGATGCTCCGGGCTATGGAGATCCAGCAGGCTATGTCATCGGTCAGTGCCCCACGCAGCGTAACTTAGGAGATTATGGAAAAAAACAAGCCAAGGCCATTGGCTCTTGGCTAAGAGGGCAAGGTATCAACAAGACCCAAATTTTTAGTAGTCCTTGGTGTAGATGTTCTGA
>CAISYI010000217.1 GCA_903889595.1 uncultured beta proteobacterium | reverse complement strand
CGGATCTAAACAGGGATTAATTAAGACGAGTTGGCAAAGATAGTCGACCATCAGCTTTTCACGCAGCCGAGAAGCCAACCAACACCCCATGGAACTACCCACCAAAATGAGCTGAATTGAATTTGAACCCAAAGATAATTCATCAGTAGATTGTTCAGCACTAGCTTTTTTAGTAGCAATCACCTCCTGAATATTTCTAAGCACCTCAGTCTGTGCAATCTGTGGATTCAGATCAGCCACAAAAGCAAAGACTTGGTCAGGCCCGAATCTGTCAAAAAGTTTCTGAAACTTTTCAGCTTTAGGACTGGATGCATAGCCATGAAAAAAAATGATGATGTTTTGCATTATGAGCATTTCAAAAGGTTGTTTTATCAGATTTTACTGACAGTAGTTTCAGATAGGTCTGAATTTTTAAAAGCACGTTTTCCTTACAATAAATTAATCGGTACTTTGTGGGTCTGTGTACCGATAACTAGTAGTTAGGCATGAGTGGACTAGTGAAGAGAAACCAAACCGTGTCAGTGATGCAAGGGGGAGTGAACCACTCTAGGGGATCTTTTCTTTGGGCATCATCGATTGACTCCCGTAAGGAGTCATTTTTTTTCTTTATTTTTATTAGAACTATCGCTATGTAATCCATCATCAAACTGCACATGATGGGCGATCAACAAGGCACGTGCTTCTTCAAAGCCCACCTTTTTTGGATCGCGCAAAAGGTTAAATAAAGAATTATGCTGTTGGCTTAAATGACTGATTCGAACCTTTGCTTCCTCCAGCGAATACCCTAAGGAAATCTTCAAATCATCTCGCCCTACTGCCTCTTGTAAATCTTTAGGAATTTTACGGTGATAGACATAGAAGGGTTTGCCACTCGGATCTAAGAGTGTTAATAAATGCGGAATCGATTTCATTTGTTCATGAGGCCTGAGAGGATCTTTTTTAAAACAGGCTGTTTGGTAAAAGAGTCTTCTAAATGATTAACCATATTTAAATCAATCACATGTGCGCCACGCTGCTCATCCAACTGAATCACACTTTTAAACCGTCTATCCCACAAAATATCCTGCGGCAAATACGAGTAAACATGATTGACGTTTTGAGATACGGTTCCATCGATTCCAGTAATAGTCGCGATCAAACAAGCATTTTCTGTTATTAAATCCTCTTGGGTCTTACCAAAGATGGGACTATCTTTAGAAATCTTGTGTTTGACAATCCAACTAGCTGTCATAACGTGATAGAAGTCCTTCTCTAGCGGCAGATCGACCAAGTTAATTTCTATTTGGCCATGTGCATTCGTACTTGGCATTAAGACTTGCAAGCTAATCTTGGCATTCATAATCATGTTACTGCGCAAATGTACTACCCGAAACATGAGCTTAGGCTCACCATCATCGAGATTAATCACACATTGCTCACTAAACTTTAAGCGACCACTCGGTAATGAAATACGTGCAAAAGTTAAAGCCGCAAAAGTACCAATCCCCACCAGACCAATCATCACTTCAATAGTTGCTAAGATGTGTGCATAAATAGTTTGCGGCGTGTAGGCGCCATAACCAATCGTCCCCATCGTTTGGACACTAAAGAAAAAGCAATCTAAAAAATTATGCTCAGGTACGCCAGCAATCGAATTGGGTTGGAGATAGTATAAAAAAGCAAAGATAGCATTTAAACCTAAGAAAATAATCACAAAATTACCAATAAAGGTAAAGAGTGAACTCTTGAGCGTACTGTGATAAAAATCAAAGCCTTCGGAGCGATACTTTTCAAGAAAGTTTGTACGAAGGACTCGACTGAATTTGTTTTTTTGGAACATAACGATGAGTTTAAATAGGATAAAAGCCTATAAGCTGATATGTAAAAATCAAAGTATACGCAGAAAACTCAGCAGTCGTCATTGTTTTCAAATAAACGCTAATAAGTCTACTTTTACTAGGGGATTCATTGGCTTATTTTCAATAATTTTGTTATAAAAGACATAATCCAAATAAAAACCAATTAAATGACACCTAATCCAAACGCATCACTTGCCCTCAAAATTGAACACTACCTTGCACATGGCTTATTTTTTATGCTGATCTTTGGGCTCAGCTACTGGATTTGGCCGCTCGAGAATAAAGATACTTCTGAATTTGCCACTTACATGGCAGCCTTACTTACAGGCACGGTTCTATTCAATCTTTGGAAAAAGAATTGGACGAACCGGATGTACGAACAAAGTGAGAAATAATCAGTTCTTGCTTTTGTACTTCTGCTTTAGTACTTCTTGATTTAGTAATTTTTTTAAGCAAACAAGAACTGATTAGGTGAAGGGTAGAGTTACTCTACTTTAGCGCCGGAACTTACTACTACACCAGCCCATTTTTTGACTTCGCTTTGCAAGAAAGTACCGAATTGTGCTGAAGTGTTTTTAGTTGACTCCATCCCTTGGAGCACAAACTTTTCCTTCGCTTCTGGTGTTTCCATCGCACGATTAATAGCAGCGTTCATCTGATCGACTAGCGCAGGTGGTGTGCCAACTGGAACAAAGAAGCCGACCCAAGTGTAGTCATCAAAATCTTTGTAACCAAATTCACCAACAGTTGGGACATCTGGCAACAACACAGAGCGCTTAGCGCTCGTTACAGCAATCGCACGAACATTACCGGCCTTAATTTGCTGAACAGCTGGAGGCATAGAAGTAGAAGAGATTTGGGTATGACCCGCTACTGCTGCACCCACTGCTTGCGCAGGCTGATAAGGCACGTGAGTAATATCAACGTGCGCTGCGGTTTTAAGACGCTCCATCGATAAATGGGTAGTAGTTCCAATCCCAGAGGAAGCGTAACTTAACGGTTCTTTTTTGGCGAGTTCAATCAATTCTTTTAAGTCTTTAGCCGGTACTTTTGGGTTGACCGTAATAATATTTGGCGTGCGTGGACCTAGTGCCAATGGTGCAAAGTCTTTAATCGCATCATAGCCAGCATTGGTATACAAAGAAGGATTGACAGCGTAGGCTACGCTGTGAACGAGGATGGAGTAACCGTCTGCAGGCGCTCTTTTAACAAACTGGGTCGCGATATTACCGCCAGCTCCAGGTCTGTTTTCGACCACAAAATTACCACCAGTGGTTTTAGCAAGTTCTTGGCCGACAATCCTAGCAATGACGTCAGTAAATGCGCCGGGGGCAAAGGCCACATAAATAGTAACGTTTTTAGCTTTTGGCCAATCTGTTTGAGCAGATACAGTTTGGCTAAATAAGCCACACAGAAGTCCTAAGATGAGAACTGATTTAGTTTTAACGATTTTCTGAAATGGGTTATACATTTCTTATCTCCAAAGTTGTATTTGAAGAGTTTAATACAAGAGTGATGATTATTTGGAATTTTTCTCGCGATATGAAGGCAAAGTTGAAAGCAAGGTTCTTTCAATTCAAATCATACCGAGGAGCAAGTTACAACTTTAAGAAAAACCTAGCTTCTTAATACAATTTAATATTGGAGTTTTTGATGACTTTCGTCCACTTGTCATTTTCCGACTTGATATAAGCAGCAAAATCTTTGCTATTTAAATACGAAGTCTCAATTCCTTGTGCTTTAAATTGTTGTTGTACTTCAGGTGACTGAATCGCTTGTGCAATGGCCTTGTTTAAATTGGCGTCAATTGACTCTGGTAATCCGTTCGGACTCATTAAACCAAACCACACCGTGGATTCAAAGCCGGTCAGTCCTAATTCATTTAAAGTTGGAATTTCACTGGCAATAGAACTTCTTTTAAGTCCTGTAGACGCAATAGCCTTTAATTTCCCCGTATTGACATGTTGCATCACGGTCGAGGCGGGGACAAACATGACTGAGGTTCTGCCTGCTAACAAATCTGCCATAGCAGCGTTACTACCTTGATACGGAACATGAATCATTTTCACATCAGCCATCATCGAAAACAACATCGCCGCCATATGTAAAGCTGTTCCGTTCCCAGCACTGGCATAGGCTATTTCATTGGGCTTTGACTTTAATAACTGAATTAACTCACTCAGTGTATTTACATTTAGTGACGGGTGAACTACTAAAATATTAGGGACACTACCGATCATACTAACCGCTGTTAAATCTTTTGATAAATCCGTTTCTGAAGCGCCCTTTGCTACCGTATTAATCACATTTGCAACCGTACTTAAGTACAAGGTATAACCATCGGGCGGCAGCGCAGCAACCGCTTTGGCAGCAACGCCAGAACTACCGCCAGGTTTGTTTTCAACGATGACTGATTGACCTATCACCTGCCCCAATTTATCGCCAGTGACTCTGGCCGCCACATCTGATGAGCTACCCGGCGCAAAACCCACAACAATTTTGATGGGTTTGTTGGGGTAAACGGATTGAGCCAGTGATTGGGCTGTCAATAGCTGAGAACCCATCAGCCCAAGAGTTAAAAATAGGGGAGAAAGGCAATGGGCTGATTTCAATTGTGAGAGTTTCATTTTGCTAAAAAGACAGCTGGAGTTTGACTAAAGAAGGCTAGCAGTACGTCGTAAACCAATAAATAATTGGTTTGCTGAAAACTAGCATGGGCAACACCTGGCATCACCGCAAAATGCTTATCGGTATTTGGCAAGCGTCTAAAAAACTCAATCAAATCGTCGATACCTGCGATACCATCGTATTCACCACGCATCATAATGGTAGGAACAGTTACTTTTAATGGATCAACCATTGGTAACTTAGTACACATATCAACATAAGTACCAGTCGGCACAGAATCATCGAGTTCTAAAGAGGCGGTGGCAAACGCATCAATCATCTTTTGATCTGCAGTACCTGGGTGATCCCGATCAAAGACACTTTGAATCACTTCCCGGTTAAAAGGTCGACGGTTCACCCCTACTAAATTCGGCAACATTTTTCTTCGCTCCACCAGGGTTGGACTACCCTCCCCAGTCCAGACAAAAGCATCTAAGGCAAGACGTGAGACACGCTCTGGATACCACTGCGTAAACAATGCCGACTTCAAGGCGCCGGAAGAAATACCGTATAACAACACTTGATTAATAGAATCTTGCTTCAAAATATAGTCTGTCGCAGCCACAATATCCTGCGCACCATTTTCAACCCCAAAGTTAATATCACGGCTTTTATCGGACCTGCCATAGCCCTCATTATCGAGACACCAGGTGTCATAGCCTTTCGATGCAAAAAAATCCATCACCGATGACCAGGGTCTGCCATCCACATGTAAATCAAAGGTAGGTTGCGAGCACCAAGAGGAGCCATGAATAAATAGAATCGTGCCTTGGTAATTCGTGTTGGGAAAGCGTTTCTTATTCCAAAGAAAAAGTTTCACCCCCTCTTTAAAAGCCCAATGCGTTTGGCCTTCTACGACTGCCTGTATTGCGGACATCTTGTCTCCCTCGTTCTACTTTTTAATTTTTATTGTTTATGTTTACTACTGTTTATTGCATTGGTAAATTGCTTACTTCAGTCGCTATTTTTCCCCAGCGCACTACCTCAGATGAAATGAAATCCGATGCTTGCTTAGGTGTGCCACCAAGCATCACAAAGTCATTTTGTTCTAACTTTTCGATCACGTCGGGAGATTTAAGCGCTTGATTTAAAGCCAAGTTTAATTTTTGAATAATGGCTGGCGGTGTTTTGGCTGGTGCAAAAAAGCCCTGCCAAATATCATCCTTCATTTCGGGTAATCCCAGCTCCATGACGGTAGGCGTATCGGGAAAATTAGGTACCCGGGCCTCGCTAGTAACCAACAACACTTGTAACTTACCTTGCTTTACAAACTGTCCAACCCCAACGGGTGCGCCACAGTAAATAGGTACTTCACCACCAACCAGTCCAGTGATTGCTGGGGAGATTCCCTTATACGGAATATGGGGAATATTTAATTTCCAGAGACCATTAAAAATCCGCTCACAGGCTACATGGGGTTGTGTGCCAGCACCAGCGGAGGCGAATGATAATTTTTGCTTAGTCGCAATTTCTTTGAGTTGATTGAAATTTTTCACACCCAGTGCTTGATTCACCACAATCACCATTGGCTGGGTAGCACCAATCAGAATCGGCGCAAAATCTTTTTCAGGACTATAAGTAGCTGTTGCGGCATTTAACGCAGGATTCACCACAATCGCGGATGATCCCGCTAAGATTGTGTAACCATCTGGCGCAGAACTCGCCACAAACTGCGTACCAATTTGCGCACCAGCTCCTGGTTTATTTTCGACTAAAACAGATTGATTAAGAATCGCGCCTAATTTTTGCGATAACACCCGAGCGGCAGTATCACCGGCCCCGCCAGCAGCGAAAGGCACAACAATCCGAATCGGTTTGTTAGGGTAAGGCGTATTTGATTGGGCGAAGGAATTACTTGAAAATAAAAAAACTGTACATAAAAATCCATTTAAAAATTTGCTCATTTTGCAATCTTTCAATGTCAATCTTCGTTATAAAAATTTTATTTAGCCGCTTGTTTAGCAACTTTGTCTCGAGGATTAGTCTAATCGAAATTTATCCATAAAATTCCCTTACTAGGGTATATCCCAATAAATTGGATGCTGTTTTTTCTTGTGCATGGCATGATAATAGACAAAATTTTAAATATAAAAAAGGAGACGTTTCATGAGTAAAACCATCTTGACCTGTGCCATTACTGGAAGTTTGACTAGACCAGATATGACACCTTACCTACCGATTACGCCAGCCCAAATTGCGGAGTCAGCCTTAAGAGCTGCAGATGCTGGTGCGGCGGTTGTCCATCTGCACGTGCGTAATCCTGAAACAGGCACACCGTCCATGGAACTGGATCACTATGCAGAAGTACTAAATTTAATTAAGGCACGCAATCGTGAGATCGTGATTAATTTAACCACTGGTGTTGGTGCTCGCTTTATTCCTTCAGCAGATGATCCAAAAGTCTTTGCTCCAGGAACGAGCTTATGCCACCCATTAAGAAGGGTTGAACATATTACGGCTTTAAAACCAGATATTTGTTCCTTAGATTTGAACACCATGAATACGGTCAATGAAATTGCTGTGAACACGCCTGCTTCAGTGCGCGTGATGGCAAAAGTGATTCGCGATGCGGGTGTAATGCCTGAATTAGAGATCTTTGACACAGGTGATTTAAACCTGGCTAAAGATTTAATGAAAGAAGGCACACTTGAAGGTCCTGGTCTCTTCACCTTTGTGTTGGGTGTGAAATACGCCCTCAATTCAGATCCACAAACACTCATGTATATGCGTAATCAATTACCGCATGGTGCGAAATGGGCTTCCTTTGGTATTAGTCGCGCTGCCTTCCCTACCGTTGCCCAATCTTTTCTCTTAGGTGGCGGTGTACGTGTTGGACTTGAAGATAATATCTATATGTCCAAAGGCGTCTTATGCGAAAGTAATGCGCAGCAAGTAGAGCGCGCTAAACGCATTGTGGAAGATTTGGGTGGTGAATTAGCTTCTTCCAATGAGGCGAGAGAAATACTCAAACTTAAACCCCAAAATTAAAAAAACAAATTTAATACTAGTTACTAAAGAGTAGTTACTAAAGGGTATTTACTCAGAATTCACTTTTGAGTAAATACCCTTATTTCTTTGTGGAAAAATTATTAGTTACTCTTTTACTTGGTAAACCACCTTACCACCAACGACCGTCGTAACCGGCTTTAACCAACGGATGTCGTCTTCTGGCACAGTGAAATAGTCTTTATCTAATATCAAGAAATCTGCCAACATATTGGGGGCAATCGTACCTTTTTTGTTTTCTTCCCAGGTAAACCAAGCGCTACCTTGGGTATACATTTTTAAAGCTTCTTCCCTCGTTAATTTTTCAGTCGGCCTAACAACGTCACCGCGCCAATTTTTGCCAGAGATTAACCAATGCATCGAAATGAATGGTCGATAAGAAGAAGACGTTGTTCCGTCGGTACCGCCGCCTAAGGGAAGACCACTTTGATAAACGGTTTTGACAGGTGGAATATCATTGGCTCGAGCCCCCCAATTGGTCTGCATCAAATCACTACCGAGCGATTGGCGATTTTGCATTTGTACGCCCATCCCCAATTTTTTCATTCTAGTCATAATGCTTGGGGTAATTTGTTCGGCATGTAAAAAGGTAATGCGCAAATCACTGATTGGTGTAGTTTGATGTACTTTTTCTAATGAATCCAACATGGCATTCATTGTGGTTTCTAAAGTCGCGTGAAATTGAAAGTTGATTTTGCTCTGGGCACCTAAAGCAACAATCTTGGTGAGTTCGTCCTTGGCCTCGTTATTAATCGGGAATTGCTTTGGCATGTAGCCGTCACCAACACTATTCAAAACGCCCTCTCCCAAACCATTAAATAACAGCATGTCATCACTTGAGTTACTTGAAGTGGATTTGATCCATTTTTTTGCATCATCATGATTGATAGTCGGAAAATGCAACCCAACCCGTAGACTCATTTTCTTGAGTCGCCAAGCTTCAAACAAGACTTGATAATCTCCTTCATCGACCCCGATGCCAAAAGTCTCCCCGACGCTGGTAAGCCCCGCCTGATTAAAGTCCTGCATCACCAGTTGCAGACCTGCCACTTTTTCCTCGAAACTGGGCGTTGGAAATGCTTTTAATGCTAATACTTGGCCGTTGAATCCTTTAATCAATCCATTAAAGTTTCCTGTAGCATCTTTACCAATATTCACACCACCGGGTAATACAGATTGGGCCGTAATTTTACTTTGTTGGATAGCGACGGTATTCATTTGCCCCATATCTCTTAGGGCTTGAATATAGACAGGATGATTAGGAGCCACACGGTCTAATTCCTCGAGAGTTGGCATGCGACGTTCTTTAATCTGACTAGGATGCCAACCGCCGAGTGTCAGAATCCAAGTCCCCTTAGGTGTCTTTTGAGCGCGCTCACTAATGAGTTGTAGGATTTTAGGGATAGAAGTTGCTTCATCAAGTCGAACCTCATACTTCCAGTACATCCCTGCTCTAACCATATGAATATGGGCATCGTTTAAACCTGGAATGAGTGTTTTACCGTTTGCATCGATGACCTTCGTGTCTGGTTGGATCAATGTTTGGATTTCAGTATTACTACCGACCTTGATGAATTTTCCAGATTTGACTGCTACCGCCTGTGATTGCCTGTTACTCGAATCTAAAGTAATCACCTTAGCATTAATAACGACTAAATCGGCACCCGAGTTTTGTGTATCTTGAATCAGGCTTGTACAAGAAACTAAAGGGAGACAAAGAAATAAAAAAGCAATTTTAGTAAACTTAGTAATTTTAGGCATGAAGATCTTCTTAATCATGAATAGTGAACATTCACACTAACTGACTTTGTATCTTTTTTAAATTAGCAATTACCATAGGACGCGCTATTCTCTAAACGTACTGAACCAGTAACAATTTGAGTTAATATATTCTCTATTAATTATAAAAATGATGGAGACAAATTCATGAAACTTATTTCATGGCTATTACTGCTATGCATCAGCATTTTCTCTTCTGCCTCTTTTGCTCAAGGCTACCCCAATAAACCGATTAAATTAATCGTCCCCTTTGCCCCAGGTGGTCCGATTGATCAAACGGCTCGAATTGTTTCTCAAAAAATGAGTGACATGTGGGGTCAGACTGTCATCGTCGAAAATAAAACGGGGGCGAACGGCGTCATTTCTGCAGAATACGCGATGAGCCTGCCAGCCGATGGTTACTCGCTGCTTTTCTCAGTGATTCATCATACGGTCTTACCGAGTCTCAAAAACAATCTCAGCTACAACATCGAAAAAGATTTTCTACCAGTGACCTCGGTCGCTGTCTATCCCATCATCCTGGTAGTAAACAATAACTTTCCAGCTAAGAACATTCCTGAGCTGATTAAATACGCCAAAGACAATCCAGGAAAACTTACTTTTGGCCACTCTGGTTATGGTGGTGGTACTTATCTAGCGGGTGAGCTATTTAAAATGCAAGCCAAAGTTGATATCCGCGACATACCCTATAAAGGTAGTGCGCCAGCGATGGCGGATTTACTAGGCGCACACGTCGATATGATGTTTAGCGACGCTCCAACATCGATGCAGCATATTCTGGCGAACAAACTAAAACCTCTGGCGATTTCTAGTTCAGGTAGATTGGCTCAGTTACCCAATTTACCGAATTTTACAGAAGTGGGTTTACCCAATTACAACGCTTACTCTTGGGGTGGTATTTCTGTCAAAGCAGGCACGCCCAATGAGATTGTCCAAAAATTAAATACGGATATCGTGAAGATTTTGAATGATCCGCAGGTCAAAGAGCAATTTGCGAAAATTGGGGCTGAGCCACAACCTAGTACAACACAACAATATGGTGCCTTTATCCGTGCTGAAATTGCTAAATGGGCGGACATGGTCAAACTAGGACAAATTAAAATAGATTAAGGATTGGTTTTGAAAAATCGTATCGGGATTATTGGTGCAGGAATTGGTGGGATGACTTTGGCTGCCCTATTGCAAAAAAGAGGTTTTGAAGTTTCTGTATTTGAACAAGCCAGCAAATTTGCTAGAGTAGGTGCGGGTATTCAACAAAGTGCGAATGCCGTCAAAGTGTTGCGTGATATTGGCCTAGAGGATCACTTTCGTAAAACCGCTTTTTGCCCTCAGACGTGGAGT